>JANOWX010000001.1:0-3475 GCA_031418175.1 Acidobacteriota bacterium
CCGCCCGTCAAAGTGCCCGCGAAGACGTTCGAGCCGATGGCGGCGAAGGTATAAACGAGTTGTGTGCTCAGCCCGGTGCTGGCCGCCGTCCAGTTCGCGCCATTGTCAGTGGAGCGAAAGACGCCGCCGCTGATGACACCCGCAAACACCGTCGTGCCGCTGACGCCCAGCGACAACACATTCAAGTTGCTCAAGCCATTGTTCGCCGGTGTCCAACTTGCGCCGCTGTCAGTGGAGCGGAAAACACCGGCCCCACCCAGGATGTTGACTCCATAGGTGCTGGCGAATAGCGCCGTGCCGTTCGTCGTCAAGGCGGAAACGAATTGGCCGGTCAAGCCATTGTTGGCGGGCGTCCAACTGACGCCGTCGTTGGCCGAACGGAAGACACCGCCATCCGTACCGGCAAAGACATTGCTGCCGCTGACCAGCAGCGCCCTGATCACCGCGCCGTCCGGGCCTGTTTGCGTCCATTGCGCCGCAACCCCGCCAACATTGATCGCCACCGACTTGCGGTCGGTCAGCACCGGGCTGCCGTTGTCGGTGGCTGTGAACGTGACGGTGAAGAGGCCGGTTTGATTTGCGGTTGGCGTCCAGGTGAAGCGCCCAAGGTTTGCGCCCGTTTGTGTGAACGTCGCGCCGCTGGGCAGATTCGTCGCCGTCAGCGTCAGCGCTTGATCCAAATCAGGGTCGGCGGCAAACACGTTGAAGGCGAGTTGCTGTCCGACAGCCGCCGTTTGCGCCAGCGGCACGGTCAGCACGGGCGCGCGATTGCCGGTGACGGTAAGCGTGGCGGTCACCGTCGTGACTGCGTTCAGGTTGTCGGTGGCGCGCAAGGTCAAGGTGTACGTCCCGGCTGAGCCTGCGGGCGGGGCGATGCGCAGATTGGCGATGTTTTGGATGAGCACCAGCGTGACGAAGTTGGGGCTGGTCAAAACCACTTGCACGGGCTGATCGGAATCAGGATCGCTCACCAACAGCGGGATGTTGCGAATCTGACCTTCACTCGCGGTCAGCAAGGTCGGGGCGATCAGCGTGGGCGGACGGTTGGCGAGCGTCAGGGGCGAGGGCAATACCAGATCAGGTTTGATACTCGTCAGGCCGTTTGTGCCGACGGCGATGTTGTTGCGCGTCACGCGGTCGGTGCGGCCCGTGGGGCGCACGAAGCTGGCTTCGACGCTGAGCAGGTTGTTGGTGGGGACGGGCACGTTGCGCAGGGTGAAACTGCCGTTGCCGTCCGTCAGTGTTTGTTGTCCGCGCAACGTGATCAACGCGCGGCGCACGGGCGTCGTGTTGTCGCTATCCACCACACGGCCCGTGACGGTGGTCAACGGGCGGGGCAGGGCGGCGAAATAGATGCTGGTTTCGGTGAGCGCATTCGCGCCGGTTTCGACGCGCTGGCCGTCGGCAGAAACCGTGGCTGTGCCTGCGTCAATGAATTGGCCGAGCGTCGGGCTGCCGCTGGTTTGATCCAGTTTATACAGCCGCGCCTGCGCATTGGCGGCCAGGCCGTCGGTGTTTGGGAAAGTCAGCTTGCCGCCCGGCGCGAGTTGGACGCCGAAGGGCGAAAGCTGCGCGATGGTCGAACTGAATATCCCGGCGGGCAGCGGCGCGGGCGTGCGGCTGTTGGCGACGAGCGATAGGTAGATGCGATTGTCGGTCGCGCCTGCCGGAAAAGTGCCAATCGTGTTGTCGGCGAATGTGAAGATCACATTGCCGGTCGTGATCGTGCCGTCGGGCGCGAGCAAGCGCTGTTGCGTGAGTTCGCCGTCTTCGTTCGAGCCACTGCCTTGCGTTTGTATCGAGGCGGCTTGGCCAGTGATGGGTTGCAGCGCTGTGCTGGCTTGCAGGTTGTCGCGGTTGGCGGTGGCGGTGGCGATTTTGCTGTACGCTTGCATCGCCGGGGTGAGCGGCAATTTCGACGGATCGAGTTTGAGGGTGCCGAAGCCGGCGGTCACATCGCGCAACAAATAAGTGCCGTCATTGCGCGTCGTGGTTTTGATTGACCCGTAACTGACTTCGACGCCGGGCAGCGGATTGCCGCTGGTATCGGTGGCGAGGCCGCTGATGGTCGTGCGTACCGCCACGTCGTTATTGCTCGAACCTTCGCCGGTCGTCGTGCGCACGGCGACGCGCCCGGCCTCTGCGCCATAAGGCACGCGCACGATCAGTTGCGTGGCTGTGGCTGATTCGACCGAGGTTTCCAGGCCGTTG
Organism: Acidobacteriota bacterium; assembly: GCA_031418175.1. Classification (GTDB taxonomy): domain Bacteria; phylum Acidobacteriota; class Blastocatellia; order RBC074; family RBC074; genus JACPYM01. The sequence continues at coordinate 2,212 of JANOWX010000001.1, forward strand.
ACGCGCACGAGGTTGTTGGCGGCAACCGTTGAAAAGCCAGCGCCGTTGATATTCAACGTTTCGCCCGCCGTCGCCAGCGCGGGCGCGAAGCTGGTGACGGTTGGCGGGTTCGCGCCCGTTGCGCCCGCGATTTCGATTTCGACTTCGAGCGAGGCGAAGTTGCCGCCCAGCACGGTGACTTTGATTTTGCCGCGTCCGAGCAATTCGTGCGGGATTTCGACGTTGATCTGATCTACGCCAACCAGGCTGCCCTGTTTGTTGGCAAAGCTGGGCGTCTGTTCGCTGCCGCCAATCAGCACGCGCACGTTTTCAGCGACGCCATTGCCCGCGTTGCCGTCGCTGTTGGGCAGGCCGCGAATGCCGCACAGAAACAAAATCAAAAACACGCGCTCGCCCGCCGGCCCCAGGTTGATGGCCTTGGTCGCCCAGCGGTTGTTGACCAGTTGCGCGATAGTTTCGGTGGTTTGCGCGCCATTCGCCGCCACACGCAACACGATGGCGGCGGGCACGCCCGCGCCGTTGGAATTGGCGGTGAAGATGGCGGGCGCGGCGCTGACGATGGTCACTTTGCCGGTGTGCGTGATGACGCCGCTGCGCAAGACGTTGACGGTCGCTTCGCCCGCCGCCGTCCCCAGCGGAATCAAATAGTTGAGCTGGCCGGATGAGACAAAGAACAAGCCCGCGTTGACGCCGTTGACCGTGACCGCAATCGTGTTGAGCGTCGTCGGCAGCGGCGTAGTCGTGGCCGAAGCGGTGCTCGGCGCGAGGTTGCTGCCAAAACCTGCGGCAATGCCTTCGGGCGTCAGGTTGGTTTCAAAGCTGGCGGCAGAGATGGAAGAGAGCGCCGCAGGGGTTTGCAACGGGGCGGTTAAGCCACGAGCGTTACCGCTGAAACTCAGACCGGCGAAGCACAACAAAGCGGCGCAGGCGAGCGTGCCGAGTTGCACGAAGCGCAATCGTGCGCGGCCTGCAAGAACTGCTGCGGAAGAAATTTGCTTGCCGAGTTTCATCTGATAAATCCTCTTGTTGATTGTGGCGCTGAATTTTGATTCCGTCACAAAACAGGAATCCGGAGAAGAATGCTTTGCTCTGTACACGGTGAGGTCGGCGCGCGGCAGTATATGCCGGTAGTCAGGATATGCCAAAGTTATTCGAATTGAAGTGCGGTCTGGGACTGCCTAATCAAAACAACCGAGTTTGGAACACGGGCAAAAAAAGAAGCACTGGTAAGCAGGTGTTTAGAGTTCAAGCTTTAGCTTGTCCG
>JANOWX010000002.1:0-14877 GCA_031418175.1 Acidobacteriota bacterium
GGTTGTGATAGCCGAGTTGGATGCCGTATTCGTTGAACAGTCCGCGCAGGCGTTTGGTCTCCAACGAAGGCCACAACTCGGTGGGGTCAATCATGTCGTATTCGATCGCGTAGCCTGGCCGGATCATCACCGCGTTTTCCAGCCCCGGAATCTGGTGCACCAGTTCGCGCTGCAAATCGGCGGGTAAACTGGTCGAAAAGCCGTTCAGATACGTTTCGTAAGTGTTCCGCCCCTCGGGTTCCAGAAAGAGTTGGTGGCGGTCTTTGTCCGGAAACTTGACGACCTTATCTTCGATGGAAGGGCAATAGCGCGGGCCGATGCCAACGATCTGGCCGCTGTACAACGGTGACCGGCTCAAGTTATCCCTGATCATTTGATGAACGGCCTGCGTGGTGTAGCCGATGTAGCAGGCGATTTGGGACTGCTTGATGGCTTTGGTCGTAAACGAAAAAGGCGTCGGCGTTTCATCGCCGGGTTGTTCCTCAAAGGCTTTGAGATCAATCGTGCGGCTATCCAGGCGCGGCGGTGTGCCCGTCTTCAAACGCATGATGCGAAAGCCGAGCGCGCGCAGGTTTTCGGCCAGCTTGATTGAGGGCAATTCGCCGTGCCGCCCGGCTGAATACCGTTTGTCGCCAATGTGAATGAGGCCGTTTAGAAAAGTCCCAGTTGTCACGATAACCGCTTGGGCGCGCAACAGGCGGCCATCCATCAATTCAACGCCGACGATGTGGTCGGCTTCGACCAACAACTCGACGACTTCGCCTTGCCGTAAGTAAAGATTCGGGATGGCTTCGAGGGCGCGGCGCATCTGTTGGCGGTAGAGGGCCCGGTCAGCTTGCGCGCGAGGAGCTTGCACGGCAGGGCCACGGCTGCGGTTGAGCAGGCGAAACTGGATGCCGGTCGCGTCAATGACTTGGCCCATCAGTCCGCCGAGCGCATCCAGTTCGCGCACCAGGTGGCCTTTGGCAATGCCGCCAATCGCCGGGTTGCAGGACATTTGCGCAATCAGGTCTAAGTTGAAGGTGACGATGGCAGTCTTAGCGCCCATCTGCGCGGCGGCGTGGGCGGCTTCGCAACCAGCGTGGCCGGCGCCGATGACAAGTACGTCAAATTCTTCGTCGTAATACGGCATAACGAACAAGCAGTTGCAGCGGGCTTATTTGCCGATGCAAAAGGTGGAAAAGATTTGGTTGATGATGTCGCCTATCAGCGTCTCACCAGTAATGACCCCGAGTTGGCGCAAAGCTTGGTGCAAATTCGCCAAAGCGATCTCTTCAGTAAAGCCACGTGCCAAATCTTGTTCGGCTTCCCGCAACGAAACCAACGCTTGCTCCAAGGCGGTGTAGTGGCGCTCGTTGGTGATAATAGCATCTTCGGTTTTGAAATCCGCAGCAGATACTAAGTGGTGATAAATCGCTTGCCTGAGAAAATCTATCCCTTGGCCAGTAAGGGCGGAGACCGTTAGCACAGGTGCGTAGGCGGCAAGGGCTTTTTGCAATTCATCTGCACGTCCACAGGCAAGATCGCATTTATTCACGACGCCAAAACTGACAGGCAAAGTTTGAAACAGGTCAAGTTCTTCGTTTGACAAAGTACTCTCTGCACTCACAACGATCAAAACCAGATCGGCTTCGGCGACTGCCGTTTGTGTGCGCTCGACGCCAAGCTTTTCGATAAGGTCGTCGGTGTCGCGCAACCCGGCCGTATCAATCAGCCTGACGGGGATGCCGTTGATGTTAAGCGATTCGGCGAGGGTGTCGCGGGTAGTCCCCGGCAGTGGCGTGACGATGGCGCGATCAGTCCCAAGCAAGGCGTTAAAGAGCGACGATTTGCCGACATTCGGACGGCCAATCAAAGCGAGTTTTGCGCCGGAACGAATCAAGCGTCCGGTGCGAAAGCTATTTGCCAGTCGTGCAATCTGCTCGGCAATGCGGCTTAGCCGTTCACGAAAGTGGGCGAGATCGAGCGAGTCCAAATCATCTTCAACGAATTCAACCGAGGACTCGAACCAGACGATCAATTCGACCAAGGCGTGTTTAATCGGCTGCAACTGCTTCGACAATTCACCGCGCAGTTGACGGACAGCCACTTGGGCTTGATAAGCAGTCTGCGCATGAATCAGATCGTGAATGGCTTCGGCCTGCGTCAAATCAAGGCGTTGATTGAGAAAGGCCCGCAGACTGAATTCGCCTGGCTCTGCGAGGTCGGTGCCAAAACTGACCAACAACCGTAATAGTTCGGCCAAGACAACCGGGCTGCCGTGACAGGACAATTCAACGACGTCTTCACCGGTAAACGAATGCGGGGCGCGGAAATAGGTGACAAGTGCCTCGTCAAGAACTTGTTCGTTGGTCGGATTGATCAGTTGATGAAGCGTGGCGTGGTTTGGCTGGAAGGTTTTGGTTTCGCCCTGCAGGATAAGCTTGCGGGTGTAAGGTAAGGCTTCGGCGCCGCTGATGCGGATGATCCCGATGCCGCCATATCCGGGTGGCGTTGCGATTGCGGCAATGGTCTTGAAGTCGGCTGGACGCATCGGTTCGGGCCAGGGCTCAATTGAGCAAGATGGTCAGCGGCTGTACGGAGCGCCGACTCAAACCGCCAGAATTTTCACGCGCCGCATTTGACCTTCGCCTTCACTTTCGGTGCGAATGCCTTCCATATCAACCAAGGCCATATGGACGATGCGGCGATCCTGGGCATTCATCGGGTCAAACACGAAGGGAACTTTGGTGGCCTTTACTTTGTCGGCAGCTTTTTGCGCCATCAATTCCAACTCTTGCGTGCGCGATTCGCGGTAGCCGTTGGCGTCGAAATCAATCTGCAAGCCGTCGGCGACGGCTTTGGCAAAAGCGCGGCGGGCGATGTACTGAAAAGCGTCCAGCAATTCAGCGTTGTGCCCCAACAACAACGGCAAATCGAAGCCTTGAAACTGAATCTGGATATTATCGGGTTCGGGTTGAAGCACTTCGACACGCAGGTCTAAGGACGACCTGTCCACCATTTCGCGGACGAAATGTTCTACCTCAGGTTTGATCTCTGCGAAATTCAGTTCCGTCATGATGTTTCTCAATGCCAAACTGCCAGATGAACTGCTGCTCGTTCAGAATCGTGTCAGTTCGCCAACGCCTCTTTAGCTTTTTTTTTGCCGGAATCAGTCCCGGCATTCTTATTTGAATCAACTACGGGTGAAAGAGAAGGCGGCGTGGTTGAGCCGGTCATTTTATTGATGACGAATTGCTGTCCCACACCGACCAAATTGCCAACCATCCAATACAGCACCAGCCCAGCCGGGGCTGAAATGAAAAAGAAGTATGTTAAAACCGGGGGCATAAGGTAACTGACTTTTTTCTGCACCGGGTCAGCCGCCGACGGTGTCAAGACGGTCTGGGCAATCATGGTCACACACATAATGATTGGCAAGAGCCAATAGGGATCAGGCGCGGATAAATCATTCAGCCAGCCGACAAAAGGAGCGTGGCGAACTTCAATCGAAACAGTCAGGATCGCGAAAACCGCCATGAAAAATGGCATCTGCAACAACAACGGCAGACAGCCCATCAGCGGATTGCCTTCTTTCATCAATGCCAACTGCTTGCGTTGCAGCTCAAGCGTGCGCGGGTCATTCTTGTCGAGCTTCTTCATCTCGTCCTGCAACTCTTTCATCTTCGGCTGCATGACGGCGGCCTTCTTCATCATCACCGAACTGCGCCAACGCAACGGGAAGAAGATCATATTGAGCAGCACGGTCAACACGACAATGGACCAGCCCCAATTGTGTGTGTACTGATTGATCGCACGCATTGCTCCCAGCATGAAGCGCGCGATCGGCTTGAGCATGAAGCTGATGAAATCAAGTATGCCGTAACTGACAATATCTTCTAGGTCGGCATTTTGAGCGCCCAACCCAAAATTGGCGCTGACCTGACCGAGCACATCTAGATTCTTTGGGCCCGCGTAAACACGATTGATTTGGCCGGGGCTGACACGCACTGCCACAGAGACGAAATCGCGTTGCTGCTCTTTGCCGTTGATGGTCTCGTTGCGGCTAGTGTCCAGAGCCACCGCTGGAACTGGTTGCGCCGGGGTAACCGCCATCGCAAAGTAGTTATCGTCCACTGAAGCCCAGACAACGTCACCAAGCGGTTTTGCACCACCGGCCTTCGCAACATCGGCCCCTTGTTCTCGGTAGACCTTTTTACCTAGCGCGTAGGTGATTTGCGGTGCGTGCTTGTAAGTGGTCACCTCGACGACACTCTGGTCGCCAAAATTGGGGCCGATGACAATAAAGGCTTCCAGGGGCTGCCCATTGCGCGTCACCTCAGCTTGGAAATCAAAATCATAGCCAGACCCATTCTCAGCGCCCACACCTTTGAGGATCAGTTTTTTCCGCGCTGAAACGCCAACATTGGCATAGCTAAAAACGATCTCTTTCTTTTCGCCCCGGTTCAAAGCAATTTCAGGTGCAACAGAATTCTCAACCACAAAGCGGGCGGCGTTGAGTTCTTGTTCAAGACCTTTGTCAGCCGGAATGTAAAATCTGAAAAAGCCACCAACTTCCTGACTGAGCTTGGCAGAGATCAGATTGACGCCGCCTTTTTCAGCGTCAATCAACGTGCCTTCAGGAGATTTGAGCATTGTCCATTCGGTGAACACTGCGCCCTGATTGGACAATGTCGCATGCCATAGATCGGACTTCACGCGAATCTCACGAAGCTCAGTTTGAACTTGAGGTGCGGGTTGTGGCGTGGTCGAGGGTTGCGTTTGAACTGGTGCAGCTTGCGCTAAGGCCGTTGGTGAAGGTTGCGCAGGTTTACTGGAAGCTTGGGTGTTGGCCGTGGTAGAGACTTTTGCTTTCTGAGTTGGGTAAAGCTTTTCATAAGCGTATGACCAGCCCAGAAAGATCAAAATGGAAAGGATAATGAATAGGATAAACCGAGGATTGCTTTGAGTTTCGTTTTCCATCTAGCCACTCGAACTACAGTAAACAGCCACCACACACCGGTACCTGACTCAGCGAACGGGATCATAGCCGCCCGCACAAAAGGGATGACAACGCGACAGCCGCCGGACGCAACACCAGAGGCCTTTCCAAAAACCGTATTTCTCAAGCGCCTCAAGCGTGTATGACGAACAGGTCGGATAAAAGCGACATGCGTCGGGCAAGAGCGGTGACACCGCCAATTGATAAAACTTCAAAACTGCGATCGCTAGAAACTTCATGACTCAGGTTGCGCTTGGGCATTATTCGTTTCATCCGCCGTTTTCATCCGCGCCTGCCGTTCAAGAAACGCTTGAAAGCGTTGTAAGGTTTGCTGGAAAGCTTGGGCGATCAAATCGAATTGCGCTTTGGCCAATTCCGCCTTGGCATTGATCACCAGATCGTAACCAATACCGCTCAAGCTATCAGGCTGGTGCTGCCTAAAAATTTCACGCATCCGGCGCTTACAACGATTTCTGACGACCGCCTTGCCAACCTTGCGCGTGGCCGTAATGCCCAAGCGTGCTTCGTTGGTTTCTGTCGGCAGGATAAATGCCGTGAAGTAAGGCGAATGGAACCGCTGACCTTTGCCATATACCACCTTATATTCAGCGCCGGTGCGCAATCTGCCGAGCTTAAGCGGTGGCTTTGGCGGTGCATCCATCAGAAACAAATATTTAGTAATGGCTCGGGCTCAGGCGTTTGCGGCCTTTGGCGCGGCGGCGTTTCAGCACCAACTGCCCAGCTTTGGTACTCATACGGAGGCGAAACCCATGGGTTTTCGCACGACGGCGGTTGTTCGGTTGAAATGTACGTTTCATTTTCAGTCTCCTACTGTGATTGCATTGCTAGCAAATAAGCCATTTTGGAAAAGCGAGAGACTACCCATCCAGCTTTGGACTGTCAAGCTAGGACTTCCGGTCAATAATGAATTGCGCCAGTGCTACAAGCACATCCGTGTTGCGGTCCAGGTTTTGTAACGCCGCGACAGCCTCACTGTGTAACGACTGCGCGCGCTGCCTGGCGCCTTCAATTCCATACAGCGCGGTGTACGTGGCCTTCTGGGCCGCGGCATCCTTCCCTGCTGTCTTCCCTAACTCCTCGCTGGTGGCAGTCGCATCGAGCACATCATCGGCAATTTGAAAGGCCAGCCCAATTTTTTCGCTGTACCGAGTCAGCGCCGCCAACTCAGTCTCACGGGCGCCGCCAACGATGGCTCCGAGGCGCACAGCACATCGGATGAGCGACCCGGTTTTTGCGCGATGAATCGCTTCGAGTTCGGGGCCGCTGATCGGCTTGCCTTCAAACTGCAGATCCAGCACTTGCCCGCCGATAAGGGCGTTTGACGTACCAGCGGCTTCAGCAACCTCGGCGATCACACGGCCTCTGCGTTCAACCGGTAGCGCCGTGGCTTCGGCCAAAGTGCGGAAAGCCTGGGTCAGCAAAGCATCCCCGGCCAGAATTGCGAGCGCCTCACCATAAACCACGTGATTGGTTGGACGGCCGCGCCGCAAGGTGTCGTTATCCATCGCCGGCAGATCATCGTGAATCAGCGAATAGGTGTGGATCATCTCCAGCGCGCAGGCTGCCGGGAATAACGCCGCCTCAGCCGCACCGAAAAGCTCGCCAGTGGCGATGGTCAAGATTGGGCGCAAACGTTTGCCACCCGCAAAAACACTGTAACGCATCGCCTCATGAATAACGGCAGGCGCGTCTTGTTCGCCCGGCAAAAGCCGCTGCAGCCATTCATCAACGCGGGCGTTGTTGGTTTTGAAGTACTCGTTGACGTCAAGCATCCAGTCGCTCAAAACGGAATTATGTCATCCGAATCGTCATTAGCCTCAACTTGCACAACGCCGGATGAGACTAACGTGGAATTGGCAATGGTGAGACTGCCAAGCTTGTCACCTTCATTGACGGCGTTTTCAAACTTGGTGTCGAAGGGCACGGTCTTGATTTCGCCGCGTTCCCGCAACAGGACTTCGACCTTGCGCTCGGCTTCTTCCAACTGTGACTGACAACGGCGCGCCAGGCCAACGCCGTCTTCGAAAATCTCGAGCGCGCGTTCCAACGGCAAGTCGCCGGATTCAAGCTGTGCGACGATCTTTTCCAAGGCGTCGAGCGATTCCTCAAAACCAGGTTCTTTCTCTTTCGCTTTTGCCATCAAAAACTCCTTCTCAAACCATTGGGCTCAAAACATTAGGCCGAGGCCACTTGGCAAGCAGCTTCGCCGTCCTCAAACCGAATCCTCACTTTTTGCCCGGTTGTAAGTTGCGCGGCCCGTGTGACCAGTTTGCCGGATTCATCTTTGACCAATGCATAACCGCGCCCGAGCACAGACAATGGTGAAAGCGCATCCAGCTTGCTGGCGGCAATCGCCAACTTGCGCGACTCACGCTCAATGCGGCGTTGCAAGGCGCGCTCTAAACACTGCGTCAGCGAATTGAGTTTGGTCTGATTCACCAGAATCGGCGCACGAAAATCAGTCGCACTCAACCGGCGCTGCAAATCCAACAGCCGCCAATTGGCGTGGCGAAAATTCTCTTTCAAGGCAGCAGCCGCACGCTCTTCCAGTTCGCGCCGGCGCGCGGCCAGATCAAGCACCAAACGCGACGTATCAGCAAACCCGCGACTGTCGGTCAAATTGCGAAGCTGTTGCCGCCGCCGCAGTAGGTAATAAACCATCGCGCGCTGCAAATTTTCATTCAACGCGCCTACACGGGCAATGATGGCCGAAGATTCAGCCGCCACCAACTCGGCTGCTGCCGAAGGCGTCGGGGCGCGCAGATCAGCCACGAAATCGGCAATCGTGTAATCAGTCTCATGGCCGACAGCAGTGACCACCGGAATCTCGGAGGCAAAGATCGCGCGCGCGACCTGTTCTTCGTTGAAGGCCCACAAGTCCTCCATCGAACCGCCGCCGCGCCCGATGATCAGGACATCAAGCTGATTGCCGGGCTTTTTCGCATGTTTGTTGAGCAGACGAATGGCATCCGCGATTTCGCCCGCCGCGCCGTTTCCTTGCACACGCACCGGCGCGATCAGGATGTTGATCGAAGGATTGCGGCGTTGCAGGATTTGCAGCATATCGCGCAGCGCAGCGCCTACCGGTGAAGTCACAATGCCGATACAACGTGGATAGGCTGGCAATGGACGCTTACGAGCTTCATCAAACAGCCCTTCCGCTGAAAGGCGTTTGACCTGTTGTTGAAAGGCCAATTGCAGCGTGCCGACGCCGACGGGTTCGACAGTTTCGACGACGATCTGATATTCGCCGCGCGGTTCATACACGCTCAAACGCCCGCGCACACGGACTTCGAGCCCGTTCTCCGGCTCGAAGCGCAGCAGACGGTTCCACTGACGAAAGAAGACGGAGCGCAATTGGGCGTGGGCATCTTTGAGGGTGAAATACCAGTGTCCGGAGGTGTGCCGCTTGTAATTGGAAATCTCGCCCTGCACATGCAAGCTGAAGAACTCCGATTCGAGCACTTCCTTGATGCTCTCATTCAATTCGCTCACGCTGTAAACGCGGCTTTCCGCAAACAACGTGGCGAGCAGTTTGGAACTGGATTCATGCATAGCGTGTTACCTGAGGTGGCGGGCATCTTAGCATTCACCCCAAACACCGTCCAGCGCGGCCAAAAGCGTATTGACGCGGCATGTTGCAGCTTTGCCCAAAGCGCAAAGTGCGTTACAGTTCCGCTTCATTTATGGAGACGCCAAAACAGATGCCTTTTCTATCCATCGTCATTCCGGCTTATAACGAAGAAGCGCGGATCGGAAAAACGCTCGCCGGAACGTTTGATTTTCTGGATGCGCAAAGCTATGACAGCGAAGTGATCGTCGTGAACGACGGGTCGCGCGACAAAACCGCTGATCGGGTGTTTGAATACGAACAGCGCGCGGCCGGGCGGTTACGGTTGCTGCATAATCCCGGCAATCGCGGCAAAGGCCATTCGGTGCGGCACGGGATGTTGCAGGCCAAAGGCAAGATCGCGCTGTTTTACGACGCCGACCTGGCCACGCCCGTCAGTGAGATTCCTAAAGTAATCGAACCGATTGCCGAAGATCGCTACGACGTGGTCTTCGGTTCGCGCGCGTTGGATCGCAGCCTGATCGGTACGCGCCAGTCATGGTTTCGCGAGAATATCGTCGGGCGCACGTTCAATTGGCTTCAGTACGCCCTGACTGGTTTGAATTTCAAAGACACGCAATGCGGCTTCAAAGCTTTTCGCCGCGAGGCCGCGCAGTGCATCTTTCCCTTGCAACGCATTGACGGCTTCGGCTTCGATCCTGAAATCCTGTTTATCGCCAAAAAACTCGGCTGGCGCTTGTTGGAAACGCCCGTGCGCTGGAACCACGTCGAAGGCTCTAAAATCCACGCCATCGGTTCATCGCCCAAAATGCTGCTGGAAGTTTCAACCATCCGCTGGAACGACCTGACCGGCAAATACAATCTGAATGCGCAAATCGCCAACCTGAAATCGGAAACGCAAAAGAGATGAGCAGACTCAACGTCAACATTGACCACATTGCCACCATTCGCCAGGCGCGCCGCACCAACGAACCAAACCCTGCGGCTGCGGCGGTCATCTGCGAACTCGCCGGCGCCGACGGTATCACGACGCATTTACGCAGCGACCGTCGCCACATACAGGATTACGATCTGCTTGCTCTCAAACAGGTCGTAGTCACGCATTTGAATGTAGAGATGGCGGCAACCGATGAAATGGTTGAAATCGCCCTGCGCGTCAAACCGGATGTCGTGACACTCGTCCCGGAACGGCCGCAAGAAATCACGACCGAAGGCGGCTTGGACGTATTCGCCAACAAGCCGGCGATCAAGACCGCCATCGAAAAGCTACGCGCGGCAGGCATCTTTGTCAGTCTGTTTATTGATCCAGACCTGAAGCAGATCAAAGAGTCCGCCAGACTCGGCGCATTTCAAATCGAAATCTGCACGGCCAGTTACGCGCACCTGAACGAACAACCCGGCGATATGACTGTGCGGCGCACAAAAGAAATCGAAGCCGAGGTTGAACGCATACGCGGCGCGGCCAAAGCATCCGTGCGCGCGGGGTTGCGCGTGGCGGTTGGCCATGGCCTGACATACCGGAACGTGAACGCCATCGCCTGCATTCGTGAGATCGAAGAGTTCAACATCGGTCATAACATAATCGCCCGCGCCGCCTTAATCGGGCTGGATCAAGCGGTGCGTGAGATGGTGGCTGCAATTCATAGCGCCCGCGTTCAATGAGCCGTGCGAGTGAACACAAAACGTGTTGTTGAGAGTGATGCCGACGAGATTCGCCAGACCACTGGTTCAAATAACGCTCCTCCCGCTATTCCTGTTAGGGATGGCTATTGCCCAGCAACAGCCAAATTCTCCGAAAGCTACGCCCACGCCAAAAACCCCGCCGCCCAAACTCAGTTCCCACGTAGTGCTGATCCTGGTGAGCGGATTGGGCGCCGACTTATTGAAGGCTGAACGCACGCACCTGCCCAAGTTGAATGAGGCGCTGTCTCAAGGCGTGGCCGCAAGCGCTGTCGAAGGCGTTTACCCCTCGCTCGCGCAACCCGCCCAAGCAACCATTGCCTCCGGAATGCTGCCAGCCGATCACGGTATCTTCACGAATGACGATACCGTCAAATTGATCGAGCTGCCCGTTGAACCTGTAGAAAAAGCGAAGAAGAATGTGTTTCTCTGGGAGAGCGCAACAAAGGCTGGATTGAGCGTAGCCGCGCTTGGGTACAAGCTCACCAAGGACTCAGACATCAAATTCAACTACACGAACTTTCCCGAACTGTCAGCGAATGAAACAACTGAGAACAAAAAACAAAAGAACGGCGTCTACACGCAAGCGCTGAACGCGGACGAACAGCGTGCGCGGAAAGCTTGTGAGTTGATCGAAGCGGCACAACCAAATTTGTTGCTGATCAACTTCAGTTCCCTCGCCCTTACGCTGAGCCAGTTCGGAACGTCAGGCAAAGAAGTGCAAGCAACGCTTGGGAATCTGGACAAATGGCTCGCGCAAATTATGGCCTCCACCGAGAAAACGAAAATGAACGCTCAGACGACGTTCATTGTCGTCTCGGATAGCGGCATGGCCCGTGCTGAAAATGAGTTCAACCCAAATGTCGTGTTAGCGAAAAAGGGTTGGCTGACGACGGACGCGCAAGGCAATATCGCCAAATGGAAAGCCGTTGCGCAACCGTTGGGCGGCGCGGCTGCCATCTTCGTCAAGAACCAAGCCGATGAGAAGGCCGTTGAAATGCTCTTCCGTGAAATCCATCAGACGCCCGATAGCGCGGTCTGGCGCATTTTCAACCGGCAGGAACTTTCGCGGGTTGGGGCGATACCGTCAGCCGCACTGATGCTTGATGCGGCTCCGAATTATCTTTTTGGCGGAGCAGCGAAAGGCAGCACGGTTTCAAAATCCAAGATGCAGGCAACCGCAGGTTATTCACCACAACGCGTCGAAATGCGACCCGTTTTCAGCGCCTTTGGGAAAGGCATCAGGTCGAAAGGAAGCCTGGGCTTTATGCGTCTGACGGATGTGGCGCCAACGGTCGCCAGACTTCTTGGGATAACGCATCCCGCCTCCAGAGGAAGAGTTTTAACGGAAGTGTTGCAACCCTAACACGCCACTTAGCGCTATGTTTTGTCACAACTGCGGCAAGCAGCTTTCACTTGAGTCACGGCATTGCATGCATTGCGGGGCGCTCCGTTACGGCAACGTAGCGGACATCGCCGAGATTATGACCGCGCAAGCTGAACACATCGAAGGCAGCCCACAGGATAATCACGAATGCCTTTTCAGGGTGCGCCCAACTTTTTTTAAGATTGCAATGTCGTATAGCTTGGCGGCGCTTATGACTGTGGGGGCTACGGTCTTGATTGCATATCTAGGCGGCTCCGTCATCTGGGTATGGGCTGCGCTACTCGTGCTCTTCACCATTCCTTTAATTCAGCACTTGAGCAGGAATCAAATCAGCTACACGTTACGGCCGGAGAAGATTGAAATTGAGCAAGGGCTGTTTTCTAGAACGACCCAGAACCTGGCGCTGCGGCACATCAACAACGTCGCCGTCAATCAAAGCTTGCCAGAGCGGCTCTTGGGCATCGGCGATGTGCTGATTGACAGTGCTGGTACGGCAGATAAAATAGCTTTGAAAAGCATCCGCAATCCGCGCCAGCACGCCAATATGATTTTGACGCAGCTTCAACGCTGGAAATAATTGCGCAGATCATCTTAGACGTCTTGCACGTCTCCTATTTCGCTCGCCAGCGACGCAGACCCATCGGCTTAAGCGACGCAGGAAGGACTATCTTGTCAGTACAAAAATTTCAGGGCGTACGGAGACTATTATTCGTCGCGCTTTGCGTTTCCGCTCCCCTTTTGCAGGCTTTCGCTCCCGTTGCTTCATTTTGCGCTGAGCCAACAACGCAGCAAGGAAGTGCGACAGAAACAACGACGCAGTTACCACCAATAGTCGCCAACAAATGGAAGGCGACCGGGGGGATTCGGTCGCTCACGGGAAAAGATTGTGAGAGCCTGCCTGACGGTGAAATAGGCCTGGAATACGGCTTGAACAAAGTCACAATCTCGAAGTACACGGACGGCAAAGACCACTATCTGGTCGAACGCTTCGAGTTGCGTTTCCCGTCCAGCGCTTATGGGTTCTTCACCTTTCTACAGTCAAGAGGAACCAAGAATCAGCGGCAATTCTGGTCGGGCCGCCAATTAATCCGTATACGGCGTGAGCGTGGTAGTGCCCCGGTCAGTGCTGGATTCTTCGAAGGCATATCAAAAGCATTTGAGAACTCCAGTACCGCGCTTCCGCCTTTATCCAGTCACCTGCCAAAGACGAACAGAGTAGCTGAGGGCGAGCTTTACATCGTTGGCCCAAAGGCACTCGCCAACCATCCGCACTTTGGCTTTCTTAAAGAGGCGGTCAAATTTGAAGGGGGCACTGAAGCCGTGGTGGCTGAATATCATCAACCCGAAATGACTTTTGGTTTGCTGCTGCTAGAATTCCATACCCCGCAATTGGCAACTGATGGAATCGCAAAGCTTGAGTCATTGAAAGCTGCGCTAGCCGAACCTGCCCGCGCGCAAACGATAATCAAACGGATTGGCAACTACGTAGCCATCGCCAATCCGGTCAAAGACGCGAAGACCGCCGACACTGTCCTCGGAGAAATCAAATACACCGCTGTGGTTCACTGGGAAGGAAAAACCTATAGCGCGATTCCGTTGGAGTACCGGCCACCTGATGCCGCCGCACTGGAAGAGGCTTCGGAAACAGCGTTGATACTGCTCAGGACTTTTTATTGGATAGGATTGATGATTGCGCTGGCCGCAGTCTTCGGGGTGTTCGCAGGCAGCAGTTTCTTTTACTGGCGCCGTTATCAACGAAGAAAAGCTGGACTGGACGATTTGTTCAGTGATGGCGGCGGAACGATTCGCTTAAATTTGGAAGATGAGCCAGAAAAGCAGAAGCTGTTGAATTAGCCAACCAAGAGATTGAAAAAAAATTGGCGACCATAGCCTAGAACCCACCCCAGACTTGCTATGGTCGCCATTATCAGGAGGTTCACCCGTGCTCGTTATAACGAATCCTCCGAATGGTTGTTCCGTAAGTAGGCCATTAATTACGGTTAAGAGGGTTGCCACATCACAGCCGCATGGGCATTACGATGTAGCGGAAATCGTATTCACTGTCCAAGGCAGAGCGTAATTGAACCTGGGAATTCCCATCCTTAAGATCAAAGATCACATCGCCATCCTGAATGACACTGAAGAACTCAAGCAGGTACTGCGCATTGAACCCAATCGTGATGGCTGGCCCGTTGTAATCAACTGTAAGAACATCTTCGGACTCGCCGACATCAGCCGCTTGCGATGTAATCCGAACCTGGCCTTCCGTCATTTCAAACTTGACCGAGTGCGATTTTTCATCCGCCATCAATGCAACGCGCTTGATTGCGCCAAACAACCTGGCATTCTCGAAGACGACGGGCGTGCGCTTGTCTTTGGGTAGGACGAGTTCGTAATTTGGAAACTGTCCACTTAGGGTGCGTGAAGCGAGCAATCGCTTATCAACTTTGAAATACAGATGATTGTCGTCTTTACCGAACTCAAGCACGCCATTGGCTTCGGCACAGAGTTTGGCAAGTTCACTGAGGGTTTTGCGCGGAATCAAAACATCAACTTTGTCCCCCTCATAAAACTTGTCAACCTTTTCGATATAGGACAACCGATGACCATCGGTGGCCACCATGCGAACCCCCGTGTTGGACAACTCAAACTTGGCGCCATTCAACGCATAGCGCGACTCTTCATTCGTAATCGCAAAAACAGTCCGGTTGATAAAGGTGCTGAGCAGGGGCGCTGGCAGGGAGACAAATGGCCCGGCAAAAGAATTGACCTCCGGGAAGTTCTCTTTGCCTAGGCCGACCAGCTTAAACTTTGATCGTTCGCAAGTCAGCAGCACTTGATCTTGCTCATTACACTTGATCTCAATTTCAGCCTCGGGCAGTGAACGGATGATCTCAAAAAGTTTTTTGGCCTGAACACAAATCGCCCCGGGTTTCTTGACCTCAGCCTCGCAACTCGTAGTAATCGAGACATCAAGATCGGTCCCTTTAATCGTGATGCCCCCCGCAGTGGTTTCGAGTAAAAGATTCGATAGGATCGGAATGGTGTTCTTACGCTCAACGACGCCTTGAATGAGGTTTAGTTCTTTTAGAAAAACTGATTTGCTGACAACGAAGTTCATGGGTGTCTCCTCGCTTTTACTATTATTACTAGAAATCTTTATTCTATCTATCTAGTAGTAGTAATAGTGTTTGTGGAAATGTGGAAAACCTAGAAGGCCTCAGACTGAATGGCCTA
>JANOWX010000003.1:0-5946 GCA_031418175.1 Acidobacteriota bacterium
GGAGAAGAAGGTATGCGCTATTGCCCCAGTTGCCATCGCTGTTTTCAGGATGGCGTCGAATTCTGCCTCTTCGATCAAGTCGCAACCCGCGAAGGCGCGGGACTCCCGCTCATCATTGACGGCAAATACCAACTCGAATCCCTGATCGCGCACGGCGGCATGGGCTCGGTCTATCGCGCCTTGCATCTGCAATTGGAGCGCCCCGTCGCCGTCAAGATTTTGCGCGCCGAATTCCTGGCCGACGCCACTGTCCGCGAACGCTTTCACCGCGAAGCCCTGGCCGCCGCGCGCTTGAAACATCCGAACATCATCGCGGTTTACGATTTCGGCTCGCTGGCCAACGGCAGCGCTTACATCGTGATGGAACTGGTCGAGGGGCGCAGTTTACGCGAAGAGTTGCGCTCGCTTTCCGCGCGCAGCGGCCTCCTGGGTAAGACGCTGCGGCCCGAGCGCGTGACGGCGATCATCCGCCAAGTCTGCGCCGGCGTCGAAGCCGCGCATCGCAGCGGCATCATCCACCGCGATCTGAAGCCCGACAACATCATGATCGAGAGCGATTCCGAGGGTGGCGAGCGTGTGCTGGTGCTCGATTTCGGCATCGCCAAACTCAAACAGCCGCATGGCACGGTGCAGTGTCTGACCGATGAAGAGACGATCATCGGGACGCCGAATTACATCTCGCCCGAACAGTGCACGGGGTTGCCCGTTGATGCGCGTTCGGATGTGTATTCGCTGGGCGTGATCCTGTACGAAATGTTGACCGGCCAGGTGCCGTTTAGCAGCACCAGCACTTCGGCGGTTTTGCTGAGCCATTTGCAGGAAGCACCCGCGCCGCCGACGCGTTTCTGCCAAGGCCTGCATCCGGCCATCGAACGCGTCGTGTTGCGCGCGCTCGCCAAGAGTCCGCAACAGCGGTTCGGTTCGGCGGCGTTGTTGGCGGATAGTTTGCAGCGCGCGCTTGCCTTGCCTGAAACCGTTGCGGCTGAATTGTCTGTTGAAGATGCGTTTGAAGAACCCGCCACGCGTCCGCGCCAGGCGCGCGTTGCCATCCCGTCACCCGCGAGCGTGTCGCCGGTTGCTGCTCCTACTGTGTTGGCAACCGCTGAAGTGGCTGAGCAGTTTGATACGCCGCTGAGCGCGCCCTTCAAGCTGCAAACGCCCAAGTCCACCGCCAGACCCCTCGAACGCGAGCCGAACCTGTTGATTGAACGACGATCCAGGCGCGGCCTGTACGTCGTGGTCGTGGCGTTGTCGTTGCTCGCCATTGGCGTATTGGCGGATTTCAGTTCCGGTAACAAGCGCTGGCTGCAAGGCGGTTTGCGCGGCTCCGTTCAACCCGTGTCGCCGTCAGCGACTGCGCCAGACCAAACCAATGCAACGATGACCAACGTGCCGGTGACAACGCCGAGCGCTGCCCCTGACGCGCTGGCGTCTGACAAGCCGCAAGCGGTCGTGGCTCAAACTGAAGCTGCCGCTGCGGCTGCCAGCCCGACGCCGACGGCTTTGGTAAAGACTTCGACAGCCAACGCGGCGCTCTCGCGCGAGCAGGTCAAAACGTTTTATCGCCGCTGGGCCGAGTCCGCGCTGAATACGGATTGGGCGGAACACGCCAAGTTTTATGCCACGCAGGTCGCCTATTACAACGAAGGCGCCATGGCCCGCACGCAGGTTGTCGCGCGCAAGCGCCGCGTCTTCGGCGGGCTCAACAAATACTATTTGCGCTTTGCCGGTGAGCCCGAGATTGCCTTCAAATCCGGCAGCGAGCCGCCCGAGGCCGAACTGACATTTGATAAGCAGTGGGATTTGCAACGTGGCGCGCAACGCACGGCAGGCAAGGCGCTCACGCAAATCGTGCTGCGCTATGAACGCGATCAATGGCAAATCGTGAGCGAGCGGCAACTCAAGCTTTATCAGCAGAGCGCGAGGGTAAAAAAAGCCGAACCGCCGCGTGTGAGTAAGCCGCGCGTCAATAAAAAAACTGTCGTGGTAGCGAAACGCAAACCCGCGCCGCGCCCAGTTGGCAATACCAGACCGCGCATGGTGACTGCGCGGAAAAAGTAGAGAACGTTGGGACGGTGTGCTAAATCGGAACAACCGCGTTTGGAACACAGGCAAGATAAAGAAGCGCCGGCAAGCGAGTGTTTAGAGTTCAAGCTTTAGCTTGTCCGGGCGCGCCAGCGGCGCTGCCAGCGTGCCTGCGGTGCCACCGGACAAGCTAAAGCTTGAACTCTAAACACCTGCCCCTGATGCGCTCAGTGGCGCTTGAGTGTTCCATTGTTGCATGTTTTGATTTAGAGTGCGCTCCGGCTCAAGCTCAACGAAAGCCGTACCGAATATGAAGCGAGGCATTTTTTTCGCCCTACTTTGTGCGCTGACCGTGGGTGCTTTGGCGCTCGCCGTGGTAGCAACTTCGTTTATGCGGCCCCGGCTGGCCCAGCGCCTGCTCTTCACTCCTACCGGAAAGGTCTGGTTTGCCCGCGCGCAGAGCAATGCCGAAATCGTCGCGCAAGCGAATCAGGCCGTGGTTACGGTGATCGCTACACGAACTGTCCAGCCCCAACCAGCCAATCAAACCGAGGCGTTGAATCCGCAACAGAATCTCGCGCCACCCAATCCAAGCAACGACCCGAATGTGCAGCGCGGCACCGGCACCGGCTTTTTAATTGATGCCGGTGGCTACATCGTCACCAACGATCACGTGATTCGCGGCGCTGACCGCATTCGCGTGCGCTTGGCCGACGGGCGCGAACGGCGCGCAGTGGTGCACGGCGCTGACGCTACGACCGACATTGCGCTGCTCAAAATCGAAGCCGGGCCGCTGCCTGTGCTCGCGCTCGGCGATTCCGATGAGTTGCGCGTGGGCGATGCGGTGATCGCCATCGGCAATCCGCTGGATTACGAGCATTCGGTGACGGCCGGCATCATCAGCGCCAAGGGTCGCAAGGTCTACAACAACGAACCGTTTGAGGATTACATTCAAACCGATGCGGCCATCAATCGCGGCAATTCCGGCGGGCCGCTGCTCAATCAACAGGGCGAAGTGATCGGCGTCAACACCGTCATTCGCGTGGATGGCAGTGGCATCAGCTTCGCGGTGCCCAGCAACGTGGTCAAACGTGTGATTGCGCAGTTGCGCGCCAACGGGACGGTCAAACGCGGCTATCTTGGTTTGACCCCGGCGGCGTTGACCGCCGAGTTCCGCGATGGTTTGGGTCTGGGCGAATTGCAAGGCGTGCTTGTCGCCGATGTCGCGCTGGACAAGCCTGCAGCCAAGGCCGGCATTGAGGCTTACGATGTCATCACGCAATTCGATGGACGGCCCATCGCCAGCACCGACGACTTTTTTAATCAATTGGCGAATGCGCAGCCGCAACAAACCGCCGCCTTGACAGTCGTGCGGAGCGGCAAGACGCTGACCCTGACCGCGCGTTTGGAAGAGCGCGACAAAAGCGAAACCGAGAGCCCGGCCGAACAGCCGGCCAAAGATGCCAATGCCGAACCCGCGCTTGGTTTTTCGGTGCGCGAAAATACTGAAGAGATTTCACGCACCGCGCTGACAGATGAACCGTCAACTGCGCCAGCCAGCAAAGTCATGGTCGCCACACTTGACCCGCTCGGCCCCGCCGCCGAAACAGGCTTGGCGGCGGGCCAGCTCATTCTCGAAGCCAATCGCCAGCCGATTCGCAAGCTCGAAGATTTCAACCGCGTGGCCACCGCTTTGCGCGAGGGCAATGTGCTGATTCTGCGCGTCAGCGCGCCGCAACAACGGCTGATTCGTTTGGTCGCAATTCGCGTGGGCGGCGAGTGAGCCAGTCTCCTTAGTTTTCCCAACTCGCGTGCTATACTGCCCAACGTCACGGAGCAGATTGGATGAGCGCCGGGCGCAGACCTCTTTGAAGCTGGGGGAATCCCGAATTTCAATTTGAGCTTTTGCAAAAGCGCCTGGAGGAAAGTCCGAACACCATAGGACAGCAGGCTGGCTAACGGCCAGGCGGGGCGACCCGACGGAATAGTGCAACAGAGAATAGACAGCCCTAAGCGCGTTGCGGCTTCGGTTGCGGCGGGCCGGGCGCTGGTGAAACGGTGAGGTAAAAGCATCACCAGCGGCGGTGGCGACATCGCCGGCTAGGCAAACCCCCTGCGGTGCAAGACCAAATAGGGCAACGTTCTGAGTTGGTCCGATTCAGTCCGGCGCAAGCCGGCGCGTTGCCGGGTAGGTCGCACGAGCGGCGCAGTAATGCGTCGCCCAGATGAATGCTCGTCGCTTGTGTGGCGTTGGCAACGACGCCACGCGAGTACAAAATTCGGCTTACAGATCCGCTCCGTGACATTTCTCAATCCTACTTCTTCAAAACAAAACTATGCGTTCATTCCTCGAACTCCTGAAAAAGAACGGCTCGATTCTGTTGATCGGGTTATTGCTCGGCTTGGTCTGCGGCTTCAAACTCGCCAACGCCAAATATCGCGGCGCGCAACTGGCCGCCGTCGAAGCGCAAGCCGCCAAAGCTGCCGCCAATTTGGGCAACCCGCCCAATGCCGCTGGCGGCGACCCAAGCCACGCGCAAATGCCTTCGCAAAATCAGGTCAATGCCGTGATCGAACGCGCGCGCACGAATCCCAACGATTACGAAGCGCAACTCGATGCCGCCGACCAATACCTGCAAATTCAACGGGCCGATGGCGCCGAACCCTTTTTGCAACAAGCGCTCAAGCTCAAACCCGAAGACCCGCGCGCTATGACGGCGCTCAGCACTTCGTATTTGTTCACGGGCAAGTTCACCGATGCCGCGTTATGGGCGCGCAAGGCAATGGCCAAAAGTCCTGACGACTTGGGGACGAAGTTGCTGTTAGTGTTGTCGCTGATCGAAACCCGGCAGAACCTGAACGAAGCCGATCAACTGCTCAGCCAGATCGAAAAGCAAAAACCGGGCGACAAGATACTGGCCGACGCGCGTGAGTCGTTGAATCAAGCGCGCTCAGGTGGCGCGCCATCGCAACCGCAGCCGCAAGCGAAAACCACGCTTGACCACGGCCCGCAGGCGGAAAAACCCAAGAGCGGAGGCGCGCGTTGAATCTGATCTTCCGGCTGGTCATCTTTGCACTGCTTTTCGCCTTCATCGTCTACGTCTTGAAGATGATCGCCCGGCTAAGCCACCGAGTGCGCGCGACCGTCACCGATGTCAATAAGCTGCGCGAATTGTTTGAAGGCCGTCCGCAAGCCAGCGCGGAAATGGTGCGTTGCCAGAATTGCGGCGCGTTCATTGCCGCTAAAGAAGCGGTTACGGTTTCCGGCAAAAAAACAAAAGTGGTCTATTGCTCGCGTGAGTGTTTGAACGTTGCCGTGAAGACTGCTTGAGCGGCGGCCGTTGTATATCAAGCTGCCAGCCTGCTTTACCTACCATCCATTCATCTTTCATCGGATTGGCTTATGCGTTTGCGTCGCACACTTCAACTCGTCAGTTTGTTGACGGCCTTGAGCGCTCTCCTGGCGGCTTACGGCAACCTCGGGCACGCAACTGCTCAAACAGACGCGCGCCCCGATTTATACAAAGGCCGCCCGATCACAGCCGCAGAGCGCGGCTATTGGGCCTTTCGGACACCGGTCAAATCGGCTGTGCCAGCGGTCAGGGCAGCGGCTTGGGTGAAAAACCCGCTTGACGCCTTTGTGTTGGCAAAGCTGGAAGCGAATGGCTTGCAACCTGCGCCATCGGCGGACAAACGCACGCTGTTGCGGCGCGTGACCTTTGACCTGACTGGCTTGCCGCCGACGCCGGATGAGATCAAAGCCTTCCTAGCCGACAACGCACCGGATGCGTATGAGCGCATTGTCAAACGCTTGCTGGCCTCGCCGCATTATGGCGAACGCTGGGCGCAACATTGGCTGGATGTGGTGCGCTTCGGCGAGACGAATGGTTATGAGTTGGACGCCGAGCGCGAACAGGCTTG
>JANOWX010000004.1:0-1858 GCA_031418175.1 Acidobacteriota bacterium
CCAGCTTCAATTCGTGATTGATATACGGCAGTTGAATCGTGCCGAGTTCGGTGACTTTGACTTTGCGTTTGAGGTCGGGCTCGCCCGCGACTTCGATCAATAAAACGTCGCCGGGACCGATGCGGTAGTTGGCGGAAGAGTTAGTCGCCGGATCAGTTGGCACGGCAGTGACGGTGCGTGACCGTCCTTGGCCGTCTTGTGCGCCACTTGTGACAGGCAACCAACAGAGCGCGGCGCAAAGCAAGATGGTATAGCTGCCAAGAAAAAGGCTTTTACCACGAAGCAACGAAGAACACGAAGAGCGGAAGAAAGAACTGGAAAACCTGCCAGGCTTCCCTTCGTGCTCTTCGTTGCTTGGTGGTTGCATTTTCTTGAGGTCAATGAAAATCCAGTCGGGATGCCGTTCAGTGCTCATCTTAACCAACCCACACCTCTTCACTGCAGGAAGAGCGTAATTTCAGTAAATACAGATTGCGCGTCGCCGGAATGCGCTGCGGGGAGAGAGGCACGCGCTTGCTCGAAGGAAACGGGGCGGGTCTTTGTCTCAGTCTTTATTGCGTTCTTTATTGCGTTTCGGGGCCCCCGCAGTTTCAAACGGGGCGAACGATCATTTAAGCAGCGTCATTGTGCGATGCGCCGGAAACACCCGCGAAAGATGGTTCCGGCGCAATTCGCCAAGACATTTCAAACGCCAGTCTGGCAACTGACAACCCTGACGGTCAGGTTATGGGCGGAAGCCGCTCACCACAATCGAACTCGGCGTCACATTATCCGATTGCGAAGCCGCGATGATGCCGGCGATGGCGCCGCCGATGCCGGCCAGGATCAAGGCCGCCAAGGCGCCGCTGCTCAGCCCTTCAGACTTGGTGGCGGCGGACAGGCGCGCGCATTTCGGCGCCGTGCCCTGTGGGCCGACCGAAGCCGTGGCGCCCGCCGCGACGTATTCGACCTTGTGCTTGGCCACCAGCTTCACGTCGCTGCGCGCCGCCGCCACGCGCGTGTTGCCGCAGGTCACGTCCACGGCCACCGTTACCGGCTGTTTGCCTTCGCTGACGGCCGTGCCTTCAGCCGTGGCGACTGAAACCGCCACGCCCGCCGGGGCATTGACCGTCGCGCGGCCCGTTAACAGGTTGCCGCCAATCGAGCCAGTGGTGAAGCGCACAGTCATCTCGGCATTCGGGCCCAGTTCGATGCGGCCTTGTTTGCCCAGATTGACCGTCGCATTGCCGTTGGTGGTTTTGATCGTGCTCTCACTGAAAACGGTCGCGCCCGCGATGGCTGGCGTGCCGTTGAGCATAACCGAACCGATGATAGCCAATTCGCCCGCCGCTTTCGGAGCGCTCTCGGCTAACACCGCGCTGCTCGTGAGCGTCGCGCAACTGGTCAGCGCCAGCATCAATCCTACGGTGAGCGTCTTCCGAAAAGTAGATGGTCTGCGAATCATGTGGTTCCTCCCGTGAACAAAAAACCGTTCTGTTTTTGCATACTGCCTGAACTCGCTGGTTCAAGCCCGTGTGTTTTGACCCGTGTGTTTGATTGGATCGCTTCAATTAAATTGCGAGCAAGAAATGCTGCTCATAAGGCGGGGGCAGCTTAGCCTAACCCCCTGGCTTTTTCAAACCTAAACTGCTGTCACTGCTGAAACTTTCGCGCTAACGAACGCGGGCGCAGTTTTACCCGAAAGGCCCCGCGGCAGTCAACCAACGCAGGGCGGCTGAACAAGCAGGCACCGACGCCGCACCGGCCCAGGCATTAGGCTTGGACTTCAATCAACGCGCCGGACTCGGATCGCCGCAATTGACCATCCACGGAATACCGAATTGGTCAATCAGCATGCCGACCCGCACGGCCCAGGCGA
>JANOWX010000005.1:0-11688 GCA_031418175.1 Acidobacteriota bacterium
TTACAGCGGTTTTCAGATGCGTGCGACCTCAATGTTATGATTTTCGCCATGCTACCCTATCCAAAAGAACTCAGAGCAAGTGTTGTTACTGCCGTAGAGCAAGGTGAATTTACGATTCCTGAAATTGCTCATCTATTTGGCGTCGGCCTCACTTTTGTCAAAAAGATGCTCAGATTGCATCGCACTGGCGACGACTTGAAACCTCGCCGGGGCGGGGGGCCAGAAGCGCTGCTGCAAAAGCGCGAACTGGCACTGCTACGGCAAGCGGTCAAAAAGCAACCTGATGCGACGCTTGAGGAGCTACAAATAGTGTTGGCCAAGAAAGGCCGAGTCGGCGCGAGTCGGCCCACCATTTGCCGTGCGCTCCAACAACTTGAACTGCCGCGAAAAAAAAAGATTTATCGCGAATGAGCGGGATGCACGGGAGCGCCGTAAGTTCCGCCAGCTCATTGCTGGGCTGGACATCCGCAAGTTTATTTTTATTGACGAAATGGGCAGCCACCTTGCGCTGACACGGCTTTATGGACGCGCCACACCTGGGGTGCGGGTCTGCGAAAAGATTCCGGGCGACCGGGGCAAAAACCTTTCGACCATCGGCGCCATTGATCTGGCTGGCATCCGTACGGGGTTGAGTGTGCCGGGCGCGATTGATGGTGAGACCATGCTTTTCTTTGTCGAAGAACTGCTGGTTCCGACGCTCAAACGCGGGGAGATTGTCTTTTTGGATAACTGCCCGATCCATAAAATCGACGAAATAGAAGAAGCCGTTGAAGCCCGTGGGGCTTGGGTCATTTTTCTCCCGCGTTATTCCCCGGATTTAAATCCGATAGAAAACTGCTGGTCGAAAGTAAAGGGCATTCTACGTTCGCGTAAGCCGCGGACGCTGGAGGAATTATTGGGTGCGTTGGTTGAAGCGTTTTCAGCGATAACCGAGCAAGACATTCGCGGCTGGTTTAACCACTGCTCTTACCAGGTCGCACGCATCTGAAAATGGCTGTAAGTCCGTTGGCAGCCTAAAGGCTGCGCAGCCAAGCCGCAGGCTAAAGCCTGAACTCCATGCATTTTTTTGAGAAGATTTTATGAAAAAGAAGCTGCTGCTGAGCGTCGCGGGTCTCGTGGCGCTGTTGCTGCTCGGCGCGCGTTGGAGCGCCGCCGTGCCGCAAAACCTCGATCCGCTGAAAGTGGCCGCGGATACGCACAAGCTGCTCTTTGAGAACCGCTTCGTGCGCGTGTTGGAAGTGCGCGTGCCGCCGGGTAAGACCGAACCCTGGCATCAGCACGGACGGCGCGTGGCCGTCTACCTGTCTGACTTCCACACCCGCGGCACCGAACGCGGCGGCCAGCCGCAGGACAATCTGCGCAAGGCCGGGCTGGCCCGTTGGAGCGAACCCACCATTCACCAAGTCGAAAACATCGGCAAAACCGAAGGCCACGTGATCAGCGTGGAACTCAAGTGAGGTAGAGATGAACGCACGTTACTTGATGTTTTTAGCTGGGCGCGTGCCTGGCAACCAGCGCTATGAATCGTCAAACAGCAGCGGCAAAAAAGCATGGAGTTCTGGCTTCAGCCTGTCTTGGAAATCTCGCACACAGGCTGAAGCCTGAACTCCATGCTCTTTTGCGAAAGTCCGATCAGGGCTGTTCGGCGCGCACCATTGCTTCAACGGCGGCCTGCTCAGGATATTCGGTCAACAAGCGCTGCACGCTCCAATGTTGCTTGTCCAACAAATGCGCGACCAGCAAATTAAAGCGCCAGTACAAGCCCGATTTGGCATAATCCATTTTCGGATCGCCCGCCAGCAAGGCGCGCCGCGCTTCGTCGTAATTGAATGCCGCGCCCTTGCCCACATAATCGGCATAGCCCTCGCGCACCCATTGCGGCAAGCGGTGATAGGCGACCCCGCCGACGGCCTGCCCGGTCAGCGTGTGGGTGATCTCGTGCGCGATGAAATAATCCAAGGTACGTTCGCCGGGCACGCGCTGCCCGCTCGGGCCGATCAGGCAGTTCTCTTCGATAATCGAATCGCGCAGGAAGACGTTGGTGGTGAACGGGTAGTAATTGACGCCGCCAACGCCATAGACGTAGGTGAAAAAGAGCCGCTGCCGCCAGCGCGCGTTGCAAATGAATACTGCGTGGCCCTGTTGCGCGGAATAGAGCGGCGAGGTTGAAAGCTTGGCGACGGCTTTCTCCATGACCTGTTTGCCGCGCTCAGACGCAAATGGCTGATCGGAATACAACGCCAGATTGTTGGCGCGCGCCGAGGTGTGAAAGAAGGCTTGCGGAAAGGAAAGCAGCCCCCACAACAGCACAAAAGCAACGAAGCAGCCCAGCGCAATTTTTAGCAGCACCCGCTGCCAATTTTTTAGCCACTGGCGTTTCATCAACAGTTCCTCGCTTGGCAGATTGAAATCAGTTTTGGCGCTCTGGTGGTTGCGCAGTCCGGCAACCAGAGTAACCAAAGTTGGCGCACCTTAGCGCGGATGGCGAGATGTGTACAGCGAGCGATGACCCCTTGTAGTAGCGAATTTATTCGCTCCGTCACACGGCGAATAAATTCGCTACTACAAGGGGCCATCATTCCTGAATTCAAATCCATTGGGCAAGGGAGCGGCTGACAAAGGGAATCTACTTGAGATTGATGCGCACCGTGTTGGCGACCACGCCGTCCACCGTCAGCACTACATCCACATCGCCCCGGCCAAGCAAACTGCGCGGGATGCGCAAGTTGACTTGATCCACACCCGCCAGTCCGCCCTGTTTCCCGGCAAAAAGCACCTCGGCTGTGGTGCCGCCGATGGTGGCCGTGACGTTGGCCTGCGCGGTGCGTTTGCGCAACCCGGTGCCGAACAGGATCAATAGGACTTGATCGGTCGCCGGGTCTAAATCAATCGGCACGGCAACAAACTTGCCGGTAGCTGGATTCAACTGCGCGACCAATTCGTAACTTTGTGCGCCGTTGGCTTTGACGCGCAAGACAACCGCCGCCGCGACGCCCTGGCCGTTGGCGTTGGCCGAAAACAGTCCCGGCGCAATCGTCAGCACCGGCAGCGTGCCGCCCGAAAGCGAGCCGTCGCCTGCGGTCACGCTGATCGTCGCGTTCCCATTGGCCGTGCCTTCGGGAATCAGGTAGTTGATCTGACCCGCCGAGACAAAAAACAACGGGGCCAGCCGTTCAGTCCCGGCGCTGTCGCGCACGCGCACCGTGGTGCCGGCCAACGTGGTCGGCAGCGGCACGCTGTTGGCGGTTTGCGTGCCGGTGGCCAACCCGACACCAAAGGCCGAAACAATTTGTTCGCTGGCAAAGCGCGTGTTGCCGAAACTGGCGGCAGAGGTGCAAGCCAAATCTTTGGTGGACGGCCCCACCACATCCGACCAACTCGTCCCGCTCCAACGCCCGAGGCGCGGCGTGTCCACCGCGCTGCTGCTGTTGTTATACGCCTTCTGGAAATTGCCGCCCGTGTAAACAAACCCCGCCAACGCCAGAATCGTTTGCACCTGCGTATCCAAACCATTCCCCGTATTACCGGTCGAAGCGCCCAAGGCTGTCCACGCCGTGCCGTTCCAGCGCACGATGTTGTTGGCGCTGACGCCCGTGCCGTCGGCGTTGTAGCCCTGCGAGAAAGCGCCGCCCAAGTACACATTGTTGCCGCTGGTGTGAATCGTATTGATGAATCCGCTCACGCCGTTTTTCGCGGCGCCCGCCACGCCGTTGAAAGGGGCCCACGTCGAGCCGTTCCAGCGCGCCACGGCGTTCACGCGCACGGCATTGGCGGCGCTGTTGTAAACATTGAAAAGTCCGCCCCCGACGATCAAATCGGCGCCGCTGACGGCCAGCGCGCTGAGGCTGAAATCCGCGCCATTCGCCTTGTCGCCGCTGCCCGTGCCGAGCGCGGCCCAGGTCTTCGTCGTCGTGTTCCAACGCGCCACGTAATTCGCGCTCACTTCGTTGCCGGTGTTGTTGATGGCTCTGGTGAATGAACCGCCGACGTAAAGATCGCTGCCGATCAGCGCCAGCCCGTGCACCCAGGCTTGTCCGCCCGCAACACCGTTACCATTGGCCGCGCCGCCATTGCCCAAGGCCGCCCAAGCCGAACCGTTCCAACGCGCGACGCCGTTGGCAAAGACGCTGTTGCCAGCCGCGTTGTAAGCCACCGTGAAGGCGCCGCCGATATAAACATTGCCGCCGCTGATGAGCACGTCGTCTACGCGCTGATTCACGCCGTTGGCGCTCAGGCCGTTGCCAGCGCCCAGCGCCGACCAGAGGCCGGTCGCGCTATTCCAACGCGCCACGCCATTGGCGCTGACCGAAGTCCCCGCAGCCTGATAAACCTGGCTGAAGCCGCCCACGACATACACATCATTGCCGTTGACGGCGATGTCTTCGACAAAGCCGCCGACGCCGTTGCCGGTCGCCGTCGTGCCCGTCCCTAACGTCGTCCACACGCCCGTCTTGATGTTAAAGCGCGCCACGCCATTCGCCTTCACGCCGCCAATCGTGTTGAAGCTGCCTCCGGCGTATACAAAATCGCCTTCGCCCGCGAGCGCCGACACTACGCCATCCGCGCCCACCACCTCCAGGGCGAAGGTGGCAATGGCAGGGCTGGCGTTCAGTTCCGCCCCTTGCACTTGCCGGCGTGTTGGCAAAGTTGCGGCGACCAGGCACGCCCCTAAAAAAACGAGGCTTAACACTCTGACGGCACGACGGGAAACCAAGCGTTGAATCGTTGCTTTGTTCATACGACCTCTCTAATTTTGCGGGAAAGACGTGGGCGGGACTGACCGCGTCAAAGGTTGTTAGCGGCGCTTGACCGCTGAGCAGCAGGCAGCAGCGAAGCACTTATTGAATTGGATTGGGATGCGGGTTTGCGACTGTTGGCATGAATCGAAAGCGTGCGCGCAAGCTGTTTCGGAAAATGGATGTGACGCGCTTGCCTCAACCATTGCAAGCCAGCAACGTTTTAATCATACATCTATCACGCCACGTGTCGAGGTGGGCAAACCGGCTAAATGTTACGTCGTCAGGCCCGCGCCAACGCGCGCGAATTCAACCTCAAAGGCAAGCGAAAAGCTCCACTCTCTTTGCCTGCCGGAGCAAAACGCCTTCATACTCCTGCTTCATTTGCTGCGCGTGGATTTGGTGGTGGGTGCGGTACAAGTTAGGCGCGGTTATAATGCCGCCGCGGCTCAATCTAATGATGGAGGAGAGTTATGCTGGAACAAACGTTTGAGGGCACTTGGGAAGAGGTTGCACAACATGCCGAGGAACTGGCTGGCAAGCAAGTGCGCGTGACGGTCCTTATGGAAGCGCCTGCCGCACAGCCCAACCTGGCAATGCAAGCAGCCCTGCGCAAAGTGGCCGCGCGCAATCAGGGCAAACCGCTGACTGCCGGCGCAGACACCCAGCACATGCTGCGCGAAGCCAGGGCCGGAAGGATGTGGGGTCATGAACCAATCGAGTAATGTCGCTAACACGCCAGTGGGAGCAGTGGTGCTCGACGCAAACGTCTTGATCGCCATTTGCGCGCGTGAACAAGACAAGCTCCTTACGGCTGAAACGGCGCTGGCAGCTTACACCGCCAACGGCTGGCTCTTTTACGCGCCGGGCGTGATCCTAGGCGAAGTGCTCTACATCCTCTGCGGTAAGTTGCAAAACGGCCTGCTCAATGCCACGGCCCATCAGGAAGCCATCGAGAACCTGCAGGATCAGATGAACGCCATTCTCGCACCGCCCAGTGGCGAAGCCGCTTTGATCGCGCGTGCGGAAGAAATCCGCAGCAGTTATGGCTGCAGCCGCTCGGCTGACGGACTGTACATCGCACTGGCTGAGGAGTTAGCGCAAACGGGCGCCGCCGAATTGCTCACCTTCGACACCGGCATCGTCAATCAGGTCGCGCGCAATGCGCCGACGGTGACGGTGAATCTATTGCCGAGTTGACGCTTACCGACAGTCAGTGAAAGCAAGTATGCCGACATCATCGCGGTGCGCGGCGATGTGCTGCGCTACATCGTGCTGTTGCAGCGGGTGGATTTGGTGGTGAAGCACGGGGTGCGGTACAAGTGAGTTGGCTTGCAGCATGCTTTCCAAATATGATTGGCCCGCAAATCAAGCAAAGGAGACTCGACAACAATGTATTCCATCTACCGGCTCAATGCCGACGACCTGGATCAAACCTTTCTCGCCGCAGTGCGCTCGCTCTTCCTCCACAAAGAGATCGAGATCGCGGTGTATGAACACGACGAGACCGATTACCTGCTGCGTTCGCCAGCCAATCGCGCTCACTTGCTGGAAGCCATCGCCGACGTGGAGAACGGGCGCAATCTCGTAACGCCGCCGCCGGAGCAGTTTCAATGAGAACTGTGGCGTTTCACAGCCGCGCGTTTGACCAATACAGCGGATGGGCCACCACCGACCCCGCGCTGTTTGCGCGGCTGCATCGCCTGATTGTCGAGACGGCCAAAGCGCCATTTAGCGGGCTGGGCAAACCAGAACCACTCAAGCACGAATTGAAAGGCTATTGGTCGCGGCGCATCAACGACGAACATCGGCTGGTTTACAAAGTCACTGACGATCAATTGATCGTCGTCTCTTGCAAGTACCACTACAAAGCCTGACTTCCGACAGCGTGGCCTGCTCGCTTTATCTTAATTGCGGGATGTGCTGCGCTACATCGTGCTGTTGCAGCGGGTGGATTTGGTGGTGAAGCATGGGGGCGGTACAAATAAACGCGGCTTCCGGAAAAATTGTGGCTGAGCTATCCTGCAAACAGAAATGACTACGGAAACAATCACAATTTACGACGTACTGGCGCTAGCGCGCGCGCTTTCTCCCACAGACCGCTCGCGGTTGGCGAACTTGTTCAGCCGCGCGGAAGATGCGCCGCTGCCGGAGCGCGCGACAAAGGATGAGGCGCTGGAATTGTATCTGGCCGATGCTTGCAGCCTGGGGCGTGCGGCGGAATTGGCCGGTGTAACGCGCTGGGAACTGATGGCGCGGTTGAGGGAACGCGGCATACCGCTCCTTGTGCCTGGCGAGCAAACCGCCCGTGAAATGGATGCGCAGGCCGCACAACTAGAACGTGAAGGAATCCTGTGATCGTCGTCAGCGATACCAACATCCTCGGCTCGGTGGCAGCGGGTGAGGCGTTGCCGTCTTTGTTGCGGCTGTTTGCGCGCTCGCGGTTGGTGATTCCGCCCGCCGTGCAGCAGGAATTGCAAGCCGGTTGGCAAACAGGCGC
Organism: Acidobacteriota bacterium; assembly: GCA_031418175.1. Taxonomy (GTDB): domain Bacteria; phylum Acidobacteriota; class Blastocatellia; order RBC074; family RBC074; genus JACPYM01. The sequence continues at coordinate 7,237 of JANOWX010000005.1, forward strand.
ACTGCAACTTGAGCCTGTCCTCCAAGCCATTCAAGCCAATCAAATCGAAGTCAGCGATCTTACGGCGGAAGAAGAGTTACTCACTTACAACTATCCCGGCAGCCTCAACGAAGGCGAACGCCAAGCCATCGCCATCGCACAGCGGCGCAAAGCAACGTTGCTCTGCAACGACAACCAGGCCATTCATTATTGCCAGCAGCGCCGCATCAATGTCGTCAATCTGGTTGCCATCCTGCGACTGTTGTGGGTGAAGAGCGTGCAGACGCCGGATGAAGTGCGCAGCCTGATTGAACGGATGCGACAAGTTGAAGGCTTGACGCTGTCGTCCAGACAGCGGGCTGAAATTTTTGCGGCATCCGAGTGAAGTAGGCCACTGCTACTTCATAGTCAGCAACGCCGCCATCATCTCAATCCCATCCCACAAATTCTGCAAGCGCATATTCTCGTTCGCGCTGTGCTGGTTGTTGTCGTGATTGGCAAGCGGCACGCTGATGCAGGGCGTTTTCAGGTAGTCAGTGAAAATATACAGCGGTACGCTGCCGCCCGACGTGGGCGTTTTGATGACTGGCCCGCGCGCGCTTTCGACGGCGGCGCTGACGGCTTGCGAGATGGGCAAGTCGAGCGAAGTCTTGGACGCGTTGTAACCACCCTGGCGCATGACTTTGGCAACCTTGGGATATTTCAACCGCGTGGCGTCGTCGGGGTCGGCTTCGACGATGTGGTAGCCCTGGGCGCGAATGTGTTCGACGACCAAGTCTACGGCGCGGCGATGATCGAGGCCTTTGACCAGGCGGATGTCGAGCGAGGCCGTGGCGGTCGAGGGCACGACGTTGCGCGCCGTCGCGCCTACCGAAGAGCTGACGATGCCGCGAATGTTGAGCGAGGGCAGGTTAATCATCTCACCCAGGCGTTTGCCGCTGCCTTCGCTCCAGCCTAAACCGAGTTCGCGTTTGAGCAGTTCGTCGTTGTCGGGGGCTTCGGCGAAGGCGCGCTTTTCGGTTTCGCTGAGCGGTTCGATGCCGTCGTAATAGCCTTTGATCAGCACGCGCCCGTCATCGTCTTTCATCGAAGCCAGCAGCTTCGCCAGCAGCAGCGCGGGGTTGGGGGCCCAGTTGCCGTAATGGCCGCTGTGCAATTCGCGGCGCGGGCCATAGACGGTGACTTCCAAACCAGTCACGCCGCGCGCGCCGAAAACGACTTGCGGCCGCCGCGTTTGATCTACCGGGCCGTCGCAAATCAGCCAGGCATCGGCTTTGAGCAGGTCGCGGTACTTTTCGGCGTACTGTTGCAAGTGCGGCGAACCGGCTTCCTCTTCGCCTTCAAAGAAAAATTTGAGATTGGCTTTGGGCGTCAGGTTATTGGCGCGCAGGGCGTCGAGCGCGGCGCAGATGGCGAGGATCGGCGCTTTGTCATCGCCGGTCGAACGCGCGTAGAGCCGCCATTCGGGATCGAAGGGCTGGCCTTTTGCGGGAAACGTAATGTCTTTGCCGCCTGCTTCCAACGCGGCTGAACGCAGCGTCGGTTTGAAAGGATCGCCGCCGACCCACTTGGCTGGCTCGACCGGCTGGCCGTCGTAGTGGGCGTAAAAGATCAACGTGCGCGTCGCACCGGGTGTGGTGATTTCGCCGTAAACGACGGGCGGGACTTCGGGCAATTCCAGCAACTGGGTTTTGACGCCGCGTTGTTTGAGCATCTCGACGATCAGCGCGGCATTGCGACGGATGTTGGGCAGATCGGAGGCTACGTTAGGGATGGCGAGCAGGCGCGTGTATTCGGCCATGATCTCGTGTTCGTGTTGTTGGCGGTACTGGCGCGCGGCTTGGGCGGCGGGCGAAGTTTGCGCGAAGGCCGGGCACGCCAGCGTCAGCAATAGCAAGGTCAAGAGGGCAAGCTTGGTGTTCATCGGTTCTCCTTAGCGATGTGTCAGTAGCCCGACCGTGAGGGAGGGCAGGCTTGATCGGTCTGAACACCGAGCCTGCCCTCCCTCACAGTCGGGCTACTGACACGTCAGAATGATATCGCTCATCCGCAGGCGTGCGCCGCTGTGTTCAGCGGCGATACCCGCGTCGCGGCAATGCTGCCAATTCGCCAGCGCGAGGCCCGTGTTCAATTCGTCGAGCGGCACCAGATGCGCTTCGTCCAACTCGTTCACGGCGTCCGGCGCGGTGAAATTGAGCGGGCAAAAATCCACTTCCGGCGCGCCGTCTTCGGCTTCAAACAAAAGCGGCAAGCCTTGGGTGCGGCAGATCAGCGGGCGCGCGGCGTAGATGGCGCAGCGGTCGTCCACCAGCAGCGGACAGGCGACGGACGCGCCTTGTGCTTCGCGTTCGTTGACGGCGCGGGCTTGCGTTTCGATACGCGCGCGCAATTCATCCGGCAGTTCGGCCAGCGCGGTGGCGATGTGCGCTGCTTCGACCGGGAAGACAGAAAGGTGGTACTGACAGCAGCCGCTGCACCCGGCGCGGCAGGCCAGGTGCGCGGCGTAACGTTGGGCGAGCCGGGCGGTCAATTCGTCGGTGTGTTGGACAAGCTGTGCGTAAGAAGTCATGGTGCGCGGCGCATCGTAAGCGGGCGCGGGGCGCAAAGGCAATGCGGCCCGCTGGCGCGCGTTGACGGTCGTACCCTATAATCGCGCTTCATTTTTCCCAAGCAATCCAACACTGAATACCCCGTCAACTAAGTTCTTTGAGAGAAAGCGGACGGCAACACGTAGTAACGATTTCAATCGTTCAGTCCGGGCCGCCGCACCCAACGACTAAAGTCGTTACTACGTGGTGGCGTCCCCTTTCTCTCAAGCGACTTAATTGCCAGGGTACTGAAGGCGCTGAAGGAGCACCCTTGCTAGAGCAAGACAACGATCAGATTCAACAACGGCGGCAGCACTTGGCCGACATCGCCACGCTGGGCCAGGCCGCGTACCCGCACCGCTTCGACCGCACGCACACGGTTTCGCAGGTGGCTGAGAGCTACCATTCATTCGCCGGCAAGAAAGAGGGCGCGGAACTCGAACAGGTCAATGCCGAATTGAAAGCGGTCGCGGACGGCGCGGTGCGGGTGGCCGGGCGCATCATGACGCAGCGGCTGATGGGCAAGGCCGCGTTTGCCAATTTGACCGACGGGTTGAAGCAGTTGCAGGTCTACCTGCGCAAGAACGACATCGGCGATGAGGCCTGGGCGCTTTATCAAAAGCTCGACCTGGGCGATTGGGTGGGCGTCGAAGGTTTCTTGTTCATCACTAAAACCGGCGAGTTGTCGTTGCACGTGTCTAAGCTGGAATTTCTGGCGAAGGCGTTGTTGCCGATGCCGGACAAGTATCACGGCGTGCAGGACAAGGAATTGCGCTATCGGCAACGCTATGTGGATTTGATCGCGAGCAGTTCGGCGGCGCATCTGCACGAAGAATGCGCCGCGCTGACTTCGCGCGAAGTGTTCGAGCGGCGCGCGCAGATCATCCGCGAGGTGCGGCACTATTTCGACGCGCGCGGCTATGTCGAAGTCGAGACGCCGATGCTGACACCGCTGGCGACGGGCGCGGCGGCGCGGCCTTTCAAGACGCATCACAACGCGCTGGACATTGAACTCTTTGCGCGCATCGCGCCGGAGTTGTATTTGAAACGGCTGGTCGTGGGCGGCTTCGAGCGCGTGTATGAGATCAACCGCAACTTCCGCAACGAGGGGTTGTCTTACAAGCACAACCCCGAATTCACGATGCTGGAATGGTATCAGGCCTATTCGGATTATCGTGACCTGCTGGATTTGACCGAAGAGTTGTTGACGCTGTTGGCCGACCGCGTGTGCGGCACGCGGCAAGTGCCGTATCAAGGCCAGACGATCAATTTCGACAACTGGCAGCGGCTGACGATGCGCGAGGCCGTGTTGAAGTATTGGCCGGACGACAAGCCGAAACCTACGCTGGATGGGTTGATGGAGCGCGGTGCGTTGGAAGCGGCAGCAGCAGCGTTAGAGATGAGTTTTGATCCGAAGCTAAACGACGGGCAGTTGCTGGGCGAGCTTTTCGAGCACGTGGCCGAACCGCAATTGATTGATCCGGCCTTCATCACCGAATACCCGACGGAGCTTTCGCCGCTGTCGAAGCAGAACCAGACCGATCCGCGTTTTGTGGATCGCTTCGAACTGTTCATCGCTTCGATGGAAGTGGCGAATGGCTTTTCGGAGTTGAACGACCCGCTTGAGCAGCGCCGCCGTTTTGAAGAACAGATGCAGCAGCGCGCGGGCGGCGACGACGAGGCGATGGTGCTGGATGACGATTACATCCGCGCGCTGTCCTACGGCATGCCGCCGACGGCCGGCGAAGGCATTGGCATTGACCGCGTGGTGATGCTGCTGACCAACCAGCATTCGATCCGCGACGTGATTCTCTTTCCGCATATGCGGCCCGAAAGCAAATAAAACGTGTCAGTAGCCCGACCGTGAGGGAGGGCAGGCGTCAAG
>JANOWX010000006.1:0-1669 GCA_031418175.1 Acidobacteriota bacterium
TCGCAGGGCAAGGCAAACTGAGCGTAAGTTTGCCCTTCGTCATCACAAAACTCGACTTCGTAGACATCGGGCGCAAGCAATTCCACCACCGTGCCCACTTCACCGCACAGGAGGTTGCGTTGCGGCAAGTCTGCCAGCAAAGCCACGGTATCAAGCAGCTTGACTTCGTTCTTCTTCATTACCACTCCAGGCGCTGAGCGAGTTGCTCGCGCGAAAGTCTGCCGAAAAATGCACCCGTCGCCGCGTTCAGATAAACATCGGCCACCAGCGCCGCCAGCGGACGGCTGGCCATGCTAAGCCAGATGGCGACATGCCAAGCAAAGCTATCTTTCACGAAGGTCACTTCTGCTGGATAAAGTGCATCACCGACTTCAGTTCGCAACCACCGCGCCACCGTCCGCCGCGCGGTTTCGGCATCCGGCAACGCCAGCGGTGGAGCCTGTGTAATCGCGGGTAAGGCTACACTGTTCATGTTCTCCATAACTGCTCCTTCTGTGCAGGCTGACCGGCCAATCAAGTACGGTTCAAGCCAAATTCTTCTCGCTCAGACGACGGCATAAGCCAAACGCCGCAGCCCAAGCTGATCCATCAACGCATCCAGCGAGACTTGGCGCAGTTGGGCCAATTCAACCAAATTACGCAATCGTTCCGCGTCAGCCTGTTTGACCTGTTCGATCAAGCCAAGCAACTCCTGATGCTCTTCGTCGGTGATGGTCTCTGCGTGCAGCTTGTCGTTGAGCTCGTCGTAACGCTGCCGCACTTCCGCAGGCACGCCGCGATTGATGAGTTGCAACAACTCCGCTTCGCGCTGGGGCAGGCTCGGTGCGCGACGATGAGCGCGCAACGCCAGCACGCGGTCAGTGAATTGCTCCAATTCCTTGCTGCCCAAGCGGGCTACGCTTTGCAGCAATTGATCAACGTCGGGTTCTGAGAGTGCTTGTACGTTAGCCATCAAAAACTCCTTCTAAGCCAAAATCTTTTCCACCAATTCCCCGTGCACATCCGTCAACCGGTAATGCCGCCCATGAAATTTATACATCTCATCGTATCCAGTCAGGCGGATAGCGTCCCGCCACCATCAGCGCCCGCCGTCGTTCAAGGCGCGCAGCGCTGTTCAACTGCAGCAGATTGGCCGTCGCGCGCCCTGCCTGTGTTTGGCCGACGATGAAGGCTGCCAACAAGGTGAAATGTTCCGTCCAGGCCTGCGTGCGTGGATTGAAAAGCAGCACCGGAACTTCATCTATCGGGTCAATGGCTGATAGATCGGAGCCTTTTTTGCGGTTGCATTTGAGGCAGGCATAAACCAGATTTCCGCTGACTGTTTGGCCGCCGTGTTTGAGCGCCACTAGGTGGTCAATCTCGTGCGGATACGCCGCGTCGCCCTGATGCAGCAAGCAGTATTCACAACATTGATTCGCCCGCCTGATAACCAGTTGAGAAAGCGAGCTTTTCATGACCGTGATACACCGGCTTTCTTAAGTGTCAGCCGTGCTCGTGATTGTAAGGTGTCCAGCATGGTGCCGAGATTGATCAGTTGTTCTAATTCCTTTCGATCAGCGTGTGTCATCTCGCTTGTTTGATTTCGTGCCAGCAGGCTGCTGATTCGTTCCCTGTCAGTCTGTTCGTACCCAAGGTCGAGCACAAAGAGGGACTCTTCTATATTGATGGG
>JANOWX010000007.1:0-2155 GCA_031418175.1 Acidobacteriota bacterium
GGGTGTGTTTTGCGCCCCCCCCACCCCCCCGGAGGGGGTCACGGCGGGGGGCGCTGGGCGCACTCAGCACCCGCCCCCACCCCGCTTTGGGGGTTCCCCCCCCCCCACCCCCCAATCCCCCACTCCACCGCGCTGGGCGTGGTGATGGGTACGCCGCGTTATATGTCGCCCGAACAGGCGCGCGGCGAAAAGGTAGACAGCCGCAGCGATCTGTTCAGTCTGGGCGTGGTGCTTTACGAGATGGTTGCCGGTCGCGCGCCGTTCGTGGGCAAAACGACGAGCGAGATGATCGCTGCGATTTTGCGTGACGAACCGGCTTCGCTTGCCGAAGTCGCGCCGCCTGAACTGGAACGCATCGTCCATCGCACGCTCGCCAAAGACCGCGCCGAGCGTTATCAAACGGCCACGGCTTTGCTCGACGATCTCAGTCAACTGAAAGAGCAACTGCTGGCGGAAAAGTTCGTAGCCCCGCCTTCAAGCGGAAGCTCCCGCGCACGCAATCTTCCGACAGAAGGCGAGGCTACGAACAAACGCCGCTGGCGCGGCACGCTCGTCGGCTTCGGCGTGCTTGCCATCATTGTCTTACTGGCCGCGTGGTTTTACTTTCAGCGCGCACCTGTGCTGGCTAACAAAGACACGATCCTGCTGGCTGATTTCGAGAACAAAACCGGCGAAGACGTCTTTGACACGACGCTCAAACAAGGGCTGGCGACACAGTTGGAACAGTCGCGCTTCCTCAATGTTTTTCCTGAAGCGCGTGCGCGCCAAACCTTGCGGCAGATGGAACGACCGTCCGACACGCGCGTCACGGCGGAACTGGCTCAGGAGATTTGCGAACGGCAAAACCTGAAAGCTTTTATTGTCGGTTCGATGGCTCCGCTCGGCAGCCATTACGTGATTACGCTCGCCGCGCTGCGAGGCCGGAGCGGCGAAGAGTTGACGCGCGCGCAGGCCACCGCCACCACCAAGGAGCAGGTGTTGCAGGCGCGCGCAACCGCAGCGGCGCAGTTGCGCGCTCAATTGGGAGAAAGCCTGAATTTGATTCAGCAATCCGACCAGCCGCTGGAACAAGCCACGACGGCAAACTTGCAAGCCTTGAAAGCCTATTCGGAATCTTTGGCCCGATTATATGCGGGCCGCTTCGTCGAAGCGCTCCCCTTCGCCCGGCGCGCCGTCGAGCTTGACCCGCAGTTCGCCTCAGCTTATGACCAATTAAAAGTCATCTGCTTTGCCACCGAACAGCCAGAAAGGGCGGCAGAATATGAAGCAAGAAGTTTTCGGCTCAGTGAAGAAAGGGCGATCCGATTGAAGGGATCGGTCAGCGAATCCGAGCGGCTTGACAGCGCTGCCTGGTATCATTTTCTGGTCACCGGCAATCAGAGCAAGCAGCTTGAATACTTGCTGCTGGGCCGACAATTGGCCCCGCGCTTCGCTCCGGCACACAACGGCCTGGGGCTTTACTATAATTTCCTCGGACAATCAGAGCAGGCGCTCGCCCCGCTCAACGAAGCCATTCGTCTCAATCCCAATTTCGCCGCGCCTTACAGGTTGTTGGCGCGGGCGCTTATCCGCCTCAATCGTTTTGCCGAAGCCAAACACACGCTCACGCAGGCGCTGCAATTGAAGCTCGAATTCACCGAGTATCACACGCAACTCTATCAACTCGCCTTCATCGGCGGTGACGCAGTGAGGATGCAACAGCAGCTTGATTGGGCGCAGGGCAAGCCGGATGAATACGTCGCGCTCGACTGGCAAACCGGCGTGGCGGCCTTCGCCGGGCAATGGCGGCAGACGCAAGACTTCTCACGCCGCGCGATTGACCTGGCCGCGCGCAGCGACAATCGGGAATTGGCCGCGCGTTACGCCACCGAGCAGGCGTTGCGCAGCGCGGTGTTGGGAAATTGTCAGACGAGCAAGACCAGCGCCGCGCAAGGGCTGACGTTCGGACGCGGACGCCTGCCGCTCGCGCGCGCTGGGCTGGCGTTGGCGCTGTGCGGCGCAGCACCACAGGCGCAAACGCTGGCGAGCGAACTCGCCAAACGTTTTCCCGAAGATACCCTGAGTCAGGAAATCTGGCTGCCCGTGATTCGCGCAGCAATGAGTTTGCAACAAGGCAAGGCGGCGCAAGCTATCGAGCAATTGCAAGCAACGTCAC
>JANOWX010000008.1:0-12666 GCA_031418175.1 Acidobacteriota bacterium
AGGCCGTGGCATCAGCAGGGCGCGGTTCAGTGTTGTAGCGAGTAACGTGAACCTCCACGGCGCAAGGCCGTGGCATCCAGGAAAGCAACTTGTCAAACAAATCAGAGAAACTGAGTCGCACTTTTAATCACACCCGGTAAACACACCTGGAAAGCGCACCTGGCCGAATGTCCGCACCTGGCCGAATGTCCGCACCAGGTGCTCTGCCAGCCCGACGCCAGCCCGCACTACAAAGAGCTGCTCAACCTGCGCAGCGGTTGCGAACGCTCGAACTCCGCCAAGAAGGTCGTGCACAAATTGGGTGAACGGGTCTGCCGTTCGGCCACCCACTTTCTGGTGCGGCTCTATCTGGTCAGCGTCGTCGAGCACGCCAAGGCCTGGCTGGCCGAAGACCGCAAAAACCTGGGTGACGATTGGCGCGCGTTGAGCAAGCTGGAAAATCTCGAGCCACCAGCCGCTCCACCTGAGTAAGGCGCGTCCCGGGCGGTGCGCGCAGGTGTTATTTGTACCGGGCCGCCGGGCGCGTCAGCCGAAGTGTGCCTGAAAATCAGCCCGCCAGTAACTTCACGAGCTAACAGTGTAACAAAAGAGTAACTACGGAGTAACAAGCACCTGTTACTTCGTTGGAAAGGTGAAAAAGGCCACTCCGGCAGGCCCGGCCAGCCCTATCTTATTGATGGCGCTTGGTTCAGTTAAATTAACTGAGTGGCCTCAATCGCCTCTACTCAGTAACAGGCAGCCTTTGGAGTTAATTGTTCGAACCCCCTCATGTTTCAATCGGCTATCAATCGCCTCTACTCAGTAACTCCTGTCTCTGCAAGTTCTGGCGAGACAAGCGGTTACAAGGGCATTTTTGCACATCTCCGAAATTCGTGTCGAAAAATTACCGGTACATCTCAAAAATTTTCGCTAACTTGTTGATGGGTAATGAGATCACATCTCCTGCGCGATTCAGTTAGCAAAATTCCCGCAAGCGACTGTCCGCGAAAGCTTTACGTCGTAGTGTCAAAAATTTCGCCAGAGATGTGCAAGCAGTTCGCGCAATGGGGTACTGGCGTGATAACCCCTTGTGACGCTTGGGTTTCATATCCTTTTGCCCGGCGCCAGAGTCCCCGCCAAACGCTTGGCACATCTCTTTCGCTTTTTGGCTGGTCAAGGCTGGGAAAGGGCTTAAACATAGCGGGCGATCCGCCCGGCGCTGAAACGAGCAACTCTTGCAAGCATTGCGCTTCGCGGCTTAGCCAGGGGCCAGGGTCAAGCCTTGGCGGCTTTTGCACCACACCGCTACGGCGTCACATCGTAAAAATTGCTGGCCGAAACCCGCGGCGGTAAATGCCAGGACACGGTTCAGACCCGCGGTTTAACTTTGAGAATTCGATCCCATTATTCTGGGGCCCGCACACCCAATGAGATTAAGGCAAGCTATTTGCAAGCCGAAAAAGCCGCCGCAAAAAGGCCCAAAAGCCGCAAAAGAAATCAAACTGGTCAAAACGTTTTTGCGTTTTTTGCGCTTTTTTGCGGCAAGCAAATACCTTGCCTTAATCTCATTGCCCGCACGCCCTGCCGATCGCGGTACTGAGGCAGCAGTTCACGCCTTGAAATACCGCGCAAGCGTCGTCACGTTGGGCTTCTTGGTCGCCCGCGAGACCACGATCATCAGCAACGCCGACACCAGCACCATCGGCACGACGGGCAACAATCCGCAAACTGCCGTGCCGGCGGGCGTGCGCGTCAACACTTCGAGGCTGCCCAGCTTCCACACCACGCCGGGCGCGGTCACGGCGGATTGAAAGACCGCGACGGCCAGCACGCTCGCGCCCGTCCAGAGCGTCGCGGCGAGCGCGCCCCACTTGGTGCTGCCTTTCCAGAACAGCGCGGCAACCATCAGCGGCATCAACGCCGCATAGCCCGAAAACGCATATTGCACCGCCAGATCAAAGATGGATTGCGGCGAAGTCAGCGCGATGGCATAGGCAATCAGCGTCAGCACGATGACGAAGATGCGCCCGGTCAAAACTTGCGCGGCTTCGCCAAAACGTTCGCGGCCCTCATAAAAAGCAAAGATGTCTTCGGCAAACATGGTCGAGAGCGCCAGAATCTGGGAATCGCTGGCCATCACCGCCGCCATAATCCCCGCGCCCAACAGCCCGGCCAGCCAGAGCGGCGCATAAAATTCGAGCAGGCGGATAATCACGTCATCGCTGGAGGCCTGCGCGCGCAACTGCGTTTTCTGTGCGGGCGTCAACGTCTGCGCCTGCGTGGCCAGGGTTTGGCGCGCTTCCAACTTGGCATGGATCGCGGGCACTTCGACCGCGCGATTGGCCAGCACGCCCAGATACACCGACGGCAACCAGATCGCCAGCATGCACAGCGGATAAAGAATGACCGTCTTTTTGAAATGCTGCACGCGCTGGGCCGTCAGGCAAAAGATGATGATGTGCGGGAAGTTGATCGAAGACAGCGGAATGAAGGTGTAGCTGAAAAAGTAAAGTGGCGAGATTTTCTCACGCGTCAACAACGACGCCGTCAGCGGTGCGGCATTCAGCGTCTCGAGCGCCGCGCCGAATCCGCCCATTCCTTTGGCAATGACGACCAGCGCCGTGATACCAAAGCAGAGAAACAGCAGCGTCTGAAACGTATTGACCCAGGCCGTGCCGCGCATCCCGCCGAAAAAGACATACGACATCACGACCAGCGCCACAATCGCGCCGCCAATCCAGAACGGCACGCGTCCGCCGCTGATGGCGCTGAGCGTAGTGCCGCCGCCCATCACGCCGATGATGATGTATGGCACCAGCAGCGCGGCCTGCACTACGAAAATCACCGTGCCGATGTGGCCGCATTCCCAACGATCGCGGAACATTTGCACCGGCGTCATAAACCCGTAGCGTTTGCCCAGCGCCCAGACGCGCGTGCCGATCAGAAAGAGCGAGAGCGGCACGATCAACGCCGACGACGAAGCCATCAATCCATACGTCACGATGCCGTTGTTAAAGGCGTGGCTCGACGCGCCCAGAATCGAAAAGGCCGTCATATTCGTGCCGAACAGCGAGAGCAAAAACACAAAGATGCCCAGCGAACGGTTGGCTAAAAAGAAGCCTTCGGCATTTTCTTTACCCGCGTGGCGAAAGGCGAAGATGCCGATGTAAATGACAATCGCAAGGTAGATAAAAACAAAGATGGCGGGGTTCAAAGCGTGCTCACTCCTTTTTGGTTGGCACAGAATTCAAGGAAAAGAATTTCACCACGAAGCTCAACCCTGGGAGCGCAGTGCTTCCAGCCTGCGGGCCTTGGCCGGGAGCCGCTACGGAAAACCAAGGCGTATGCCGCCACGGCTCGCAGGGTTGAGCAGTTACTTCTTCATACCTATAGCTTCAGGCAGCTTCAATCATGATCTTGTTCCAAATGCACCGGCCAGGCATAACGCACCAGCGCCACCATCAACGCGACCACCGCCAGCGTGTAACAGACGTGATAGAAGATGCCGATGGGCAGGAAGCCAAAGACGAAGGGCCGCGCCGTGCGCCAGAACCAAATGTCCTGATGCAACAAATACAACACGCCGACGGCCAGGCAGAGTAGAAAACGGTTCATTGTGCTTTGCTCTCGGCAGGGGTGTGCTCACGCAACCAGCGCGTGACATCGCGCGGCTGCTCGAATTCGTGCGCGACCTCGGCGAGGCGCTCCAATTGTTCTTCGGGTAACTTCAGCACGGCGCTTTGCAGGCGTTTGCTGAGCGTCCCGACACGGCGGGTCAGCAGATGTAGCACCAGCTTATAGCCGCCTTGCCGCAAACCTTTTTGCAAACCCTGTTGCAAACCAATTTGTATGCCCTCTTCTTTCCAACTGGTGGTCAACTCCATCGTTACCTTCCTTTCTTTGCGCGGCAGTTGCTCAAGCTCCGCCGTCAAGCGCGCAAATTCCGTAGCGTTTAATTTCAGGTAAGTGTCCACGAACGCGGTCAAGAACCGGGTCTTTTCGCGGTCGTAGCGCAAGCGCGCGATCATGCGCAGACATTCTTTCTTGACCTCGACGCGTTCTGCCGGAGTAAAGCCCATCTTCGCCATCAGCGCTGCCGCTGCCGGGTTGTCGTGGCGCAAGTATGCGCGCCAATCCAAGCGGTTGAGTTGAATCACGAGGATGCGAAATTCCAGCACCGTGCGATCAGGAAACGCGACGCGGAAAGTATCGGCTTCGAGATTGCGGGGTTTATCGTAGGACAAGAGCGCGACCGGGTAAACCGGCAACCGGTATTCGCGCGTGAGCAAAGCGAAGTAATCGAACATGCGCCGGGCAAACTCGCCGCGCCGCCACCGCCGCGAGCTTTCGGGTTCGACGTGCAGCAAAAAACAGGTGGGCTGGTCTTTGAAGTTCGCTTTGACCACCAGATCGGCATGCCGCTTGTCACCGGCAACAGGCGCGCCAAAGAGTTCTTTGTCGAGAAACTCGAGCGCGCCCGCATCAAGGTACCCCGCGCTGGCGGGCAGAAAGGCCTCGACGAATTCGCGGAAGTATTCTTTCAGCAGCGTTTTGAAAAGTTGATCGTGATCAATATTCGATTTAGGGTTTGGATTGGGCATTGAATCGGCCTGACGTAGCGGAGACCCACAATCAGAAACCGGCCCCGCAAATGCGGCGTACTATCCCACAGCGCTTGCGAAAATTGCAACGCTGGCTAACCTTACGCTTTACGCGCAGACAAAGCTGACCCACGCAGCACCAACGAGGCGACTTACACAACCTCTGGCACGGCGGCGATATGATCGGGCTGGGCGTTTCATCGTTCTCGCATTTCGACGGCGTGCACTTTCAGAATGCGCCGAAGTATGAAGATTATTTGCGCGGCTTGGAAAACGGCGAGTTGCCTTTGTGGCGGGCCTTGCGGTTGATGCCCAAGCAGAAGCTGATTCGGGAAATGATCCTATTGCTCAAGACTGGCGCACTCGACACCAAGTATTTTCGCCGCAAATTCGACGTGGATGTTTGGCAGGAATTCCGACCCGTATATGAGCAACTGAGTCAGCAGAACATGCTGCAGCGCCATAACGGCCAACACGAGAGGATTGAACTCACGCGCGCGGGCTTGCAGCAAGTGGATCATTTGCTGCCGGAATTTTTTGAACCTGAATTGAAAGCGGTGCGCTACGCTTAAGCGGTTGCCCTATGGTTTGGGAAGTGGAATTTACGGATGAGTTTGAAGCGTGGTGGAACACGCTCGACGAAGCGGAACAGGATTCCGTTGACCGGCTTGTCGGTGTACTCAAAGCGCATGGAGTGCACTTGGGCTACCCGCAATCATCAGATGTGAAAGGCTCACGCCACGGGCAGATGCGCGAGCTACGCATTCAACATCAAGGTGAGCCATACCGCGTGCTATATGCTTTCGATCCGCTCCGCACAGCGATTTTGCTGTTGGGCGGCAACAAAACGGGTGATGCGCGTTGGTATGAAGTCTTTGTGCCCCTGGCTGATAAAATCTATGACGAACATTTACTCGCACTCAAACAGGAGGGACTTTTGTAATGGCTAAGTCGTATGAATTGCTGCGTGCGCGCATGTCACCGGAACGCCGGGCGCGCAACGACCAGGCAGCGCAAGAACTGTTGGCTGAGATGGCGCTGCAGGATTTGCGGCAAGCCCTCGACTTGACGCAAGCCCAGGTCGCGGAAGTCATGGCCAGCAATCAGACACCACCGGCAGGAACCAGCGATGTGTATGTGGCTTCCTTGCGCCAATACATCGAAGCGCTGGGCGGCCAACTGAAACTCGTGGCGAGCTTTCCTGACCGTGAGGTGGTCATCAATCAACCTCACTGAATATCGGGCTCGATTTGGGGATCATCTCCCCCGCGCTGTTCTCCATGATGGTGTTGATGGCGCTGGTGACGACGCTGATGGCCGCGCCGCTCCTGCATTGGGTCTATCCCGCCAAGCTGGCCAAGCCATTGACCGGCAAGCCGCACGAAACCCCTTAAACATAGGAAACCGGAAACCCCATGGCGCCGTCTTTCGAGTTGTAAGGCGAATCAACGGTAAGCAATCACAAAAGCGTTGACTCATTCCTTTGCCGCCATTCCCTTGCCATTGATGTCGCAGCGGAATGGCGGCAAAGGAATAAAGTCTGCCCGTTTTTATTTTTGCATTGCATACCCTAGACTCGCATAACGCTTGAGACCGTGCCCCCGCACCACCTTTAATTAACACCGGTTTGGATAGAGTTTTATGTTCAAAGCCTTATTAGTCGCCAGTCTGCTCTGTTGTTTTACCGGCAGCCTGGCCGCACAAACCGCCGGCACGCTCACCGGCATCATTCAGGATCAAGCGGGCGCCGTTATCGCCAACGCGAAAGTCAGCGCTCGCAATTTGGAAACCAATCAGACGCGCAGCACCACGACCGACAGCGCCGGGCGTTATTCGTTCCCCGAACTGCGCGTCGGCAGTTTTGAGCTGACGGTCGAACAAACAGGCTTCAAAACCGAAACCCAAAAGCTCCGACTGACCATCGGCGAAACCGCCGAGATCAATCTCACTTTACGAGTAGCCGCGACTACGAATTCGGTCGAAGTCACTGATGCCGCGCCGCTGGTCAACACGCAAACGCAGGAGTTGAGCTTTCTGGTCGGTGAGCGCGCCATCCGCGAGTTGCCGTTGAATGGCCGCAACTTTACCGACTTGGCGCTGCTGCAACCGGGCGTTGTGGCTTTTCAACAACGCGATGGCGGTTCGGTCGTCGCGCACGGGTCGGGCATTACCATCAACGGACAGGACATTCGTTCGAACGTGTATTTGCTGGACGGCACCTTGCTCAACGATGCCACCAGCGGCCCGGCGGGCAGTGCGGCGGGCACGGCCCTGGGCACCGAATCCATCCGCGAGTTCCGCGTCGAATCGAATTCGTACTCCGCCGAATTCGGGCGCAACTTCGGCGGCCAGATCAATGCCTTGAGCAAGTCGGGCGCCAACGAATTGCACGGCGCGCTCTATCATTACCTGCGCAACGACAACCTGGATGCGCGCAATTTCTTTGACCGGCAGCCGCTGGGCAAACCCGAATTCAAACGCAATCAATTCGGCGCCGCCATCGGCGGCCCCATCGTCAAAGACCGCACCTTCTTCTTCGGTAATTACGAAGCGTTGCGCGAACGGCTGGGCCGCTCGATTCTCTCGTTCGTGCCTGACCTAAACGCGCGGCAAGGGATTTTGCCGAGTGGCAACGTCACGGTCAGTCCCGTGATCAAACCTTATCTGGATGCAATCCCGCTGCCCAATGGCTCCACGATTGGCGGCGGGTTGGCGCAATACTTTTTCGGGTTCAATCAACGGCTGGACGAAGATTTCTTTCAGGCCCGCGTAGATCACAGTTTGAATGACCACAACCAAGTGTTTGTCCGCCACACCTTTGATGATGGCGACAACTTCCTGCCGACCGATTTTCCGCAATTCCCGCGCACCTTTTTGTCGCGCAATCAATTCACCACCATCGAACACACCTGGCTGGCGAATGCGAACACCGTCAACACGGCGCGTTTCGGCTTCAGCCGCACGCGCATCGGCCAGAATGTGAGCGCCGACGTAAACTTGCCGCCCTTTATCCCCGGACGCGCCACCGTCGGCGACATAGACATCGGCGGCATGCAGCGCTTCGGCCCGCAAAGCACGGCGAATTTCCGGCTGGCGCAAAACGTGTTCAGCTTCAGCGAGAAGCTGGCGCACGCGCGTGGCAAACATAACTTGAGCTTCGGTGCGTTGGTCGAACGCTTTCAGATCAACATGCTCAACCCCACGTTCTCACTGGGTATTTATACCTTCCCTGATGTCAGCGCCTTCTTGCGCAACGTGCCGAGCAATTTCGTCGGCCTGACGCCCGAAGCGCAATTCGACCGCTACTGGCGCATCACGACGGTCGGCATGTTTGCGCAAGACAATTTCAAAGCGACGCGGCGGCTCTCGTTGAATTTGGGGCTGCGCTACGAATTCGAAACCGTGCCGCGTGATCGCCGCGACGTATTCATACGCAACCTTTACGCCGATAGCGCGCTGACACTGGGGCCGCTTTATCAAAACCCTTCGTACAAAAACATCTCGCCGCGCCTGGGCTTTGCCTACGACGTATTCGGCAACGGCAAGACGGCGATGCGCGGCGGTTACGGCATCTACTTCAACACGAACAACCACCAAAACTTGATCGTGACCGTGACCAATCCGCCCGCGACGCCGCGCCCGGTGCTGCCCAATCCGACGTTCCCCAATCCGCCCTTCAATCGCCCCGGCGTCGTGCCCGCGATTCGCCCGATTGAATACGATGTCAAGAATCCGTACCTGAATGTCTACAACCTGAATGTGCAACAGCAACTGCCCTTCGATACGGTAGTGACGCTGGGGTATGCAGGCGCGCGCGGCATTCACCTGTTGCGCAACACTGATTTCAACATCGGCGTGCCGGTCAAACAGGCCGATGGCACGTGGTTCTATCCGAACAACGCGCCGCGCGTGAATCCCAATTACAACGGCGTGATTGAACTGAAGAAGAGCGACGGCAACTCGTGGTACAACGCGTTGATCTTCGAGGTGCGCAAACGCTTTAGCCGTGGCGTTGACTTCCAATCGTCGTACACCTTCGCGCGTTCGCTCGACACGACGCAGGCTTCGACTTTCTTTTCGGATGCGACCAACGCGACGGTCTCGGCGCTGCCCGAACCGCCGGGCACGAATTACAACAAGGGCCTTTCGGACTTTCACGTCAAACACAACTGGGTCGCCAATTTCAGTTGGGAACTGCCTTTCGCCAAAGGCTTGAAAGGCGCGCCGGGCGTGCTCCTGGATGGCTGGTCAATCATCGGCATCGGCAACATGCGCAGCGGCAATCCGCTGACAGTGTTCGTGCAAAACAACCGTTCGCAATCGAAGTGGAATCCGTCGAACTCGCCGTCGCTGGGCCGTGACCGTCCGAGTCTGGCGGCAGGCTACACGTATGAAAGCGCCGTGCTGGGTCGCCCCGATCAATGGTTCGATCCGAAAGCGTTTGTGTTGCAGGCGTCGGGCACGCTGGGCAACACCGGGCGCAATGCTTTCATTGGGCCGAACCTGCGCAGCTTCGATTTGGCAACGGTCAAAAAGACGCGGCTGCCGAAACTGGGCGAGAACACGACGCTGCAATTCCGGTTCGAAGCGTTCAACCTGCTCAATCGCGCCAATTTCGGCACGCCGGTCGTGCAGGCTTTTGCCGGCACGCCGCTGGCGAACAACGACCCGCGCCCCGATTCCGCCGGACAACCCGCGACGATCTCATCGTTCGGCTTGATCCGTTCGACGGTGACATCGGCGCGGCAGCTTCAGTTTGGGTTGCGCTTGTCGTTTTGATTTTGACCGAGCAAAGGTAGGACGGACTTTAGTCTGTCCTAGCGCACAAGTAGGACAGACTAAAGTCCGTCCTACTTTCCATTTGCATGTAGCAACAAACCCATGAGCCAAAAGATCAAGTATCCCATCGTCATTTACCCCGCCAAAGAAGGCGGTTATGTCGCGGAGATTCCGGCGCTGCAAGGCTGCCTGGCGCAAGGCGAGAGCATACTGGAATGTTTTGCTGAGCTTGAGACCGTCATGACTTTGTGGCTCGAATGCGCGAAGCGTAATCGTCAGAAATTGCCCAGCGCCGCGCAAGTGACTGCCAAGCTCCGCCAGATGACCGCTTGAGGCGGCAGCTTCAATTCGGGTTACGTTTGTCCTTTTAATTGTCAGGCAAGGAGGTTTGAAAATGACGACGACTTTTGCCGGAGTGGTCGAAGAAGTGAAGCGGCTCTCCGTGGCTGAAAAACAGGAGCTAAGGTCGCTGCTCGACCAATATCTTATCGAAGAACGGCGGCACGAGATTTACGAAAACTACCTGGCTAGCTCGCAAGAACTGAGCCGGGGCGAGTTGAGTTTTTCTAGCGACTCGACGCAACTCAAGGAATGGCTGCGCGATGGTTGAAGTCGCTTTCAGTTCATCTTTTCAGCGGGCGTTCAAACGCAAAGTCGCTGGCCTGGCCGAGCGCGAAGCACGCTTTTGGGAGAGGCTGGAATGGTTCAAAACCGATCCTTTCGATCCGCGCCTGAAAACACCCAAGCGCTCAGGCAAGCTCAAAGACCGCTGGAGTTTTAGCCTGGAGTACGACTTGCGCGTGATCTTTTCGTTCGTTGATGACCAGCGCGTGCTGTTGGTGGATATTGGCACGCATCGCGAGGTTTACTAAGAACCGAGGTCTTTCACCTTTTCAGGGAGTTTACATGATCCGTAAAACGCATCTCACCCACGCGGCCTTGCTCTTGCTCGCCGCCTTCATCGCCCTGCCGCTATTCGCCCAACAAAACACCGCGCGCAAACCTGCCGATGCCGCCCAGGCGCATTGGGCGCAATGGCGCGGCCCGTTCTTTAACGGGATGGCCGCGACCGATGCGCCTACGCAATGGAGCGACACGCAGAACATCAAATGGAAAGCGGCGATTCCAGGACGCGGCTATTCGACGCCGGTGATCTGGGGCGACAAGATTTTCCTGACGACTGCGATTGCGGCCAAACCTGAAGCTTTAGGCCCTGCGCCCGGCCCTCCGCCGCCTGGCAGTCCAGGTGGCGGACGCGGTTATCCTGGCGGCGGTGTGGGCGCTGGCGTAGAGCATCAATTCGTCGTCATGGCACTTGACCGCAAAACGGGCAAAGTGCTGTGGCAACATTCGCCAAAAACGGCTGCTCCGCACGAAGGCTATCATCGAATGTATGGCAGCTTCGCCTCGAACTCGCCCGTCACCGACGGCAAGAACCTGTGGGCCTTTTTCGGTTCGCGCGGGCTGTATTGCTATGACCTGAACGGCAAGCTGCTCTGGCAAAAAGATTTTGGCGTGCAAATGAAGATGCGCCTGCAATTTGGCGAGGGCGGCGCACCGGTCTTGCACGGCAATACGCTGGTGCTGCTCTTCGATCACGACGGCAAAGATACGGGCGGCTCTTTCTTAATCGCACTCGACAAAGCCACCGGCAAAGAACTCTGGCGCACCGCGCGCGAAGAAGGTTCCAACTGGTCAACGCCGCTTATTTTTGAACACGCGAGCCGCGCCCAGGTCGTCGTCAGCGCGACCAAAAAAGTGCGCAGCTATGACCTCGCCAACGGCAAATTGATTTGGGAATGCGCGGGCCTGGGCGTCAACGTCATCCCGCAACCGATCTATCACGACGGCGTGGTTTATGTGATGAGCGGTTACGTCAATCCCAAACTGCTCGCCATCCGCCTGGGCAAAGAGGGCGATCTGACCAGCACCGAAGAGATTCTCTGGAATCAAACGCGCGGCCTGTCTTACACCGCTTCGCCCGTGCTGCACGATGGCAAGCTTTACACACTGACCGACAACGGTATGATCAGCGCCTTTAACGCCAAGACCGGCGAGCCGTTTTATCATCAACAACGGCTGCCCAAGCCTTACAACTTCAAGGCCTCGCCCGTCGGCGCGAATGGCAAGCTTTATCTCGCCAGCGAAGACGGCGAAGTGATCGTGCTGAAGCTGGGCGAGAAATACGAAGTGGTCGCGACGAACACGCTGGCCGACCAGGTTTTCATTTCGTCGCCTGTTATCGTGGGCGGCGAGCTGTTCCTGCGCAGCCAGCACCAGCTTTTCTGTATCAGTGAAAATAAAGCGCGGTAACTGAACCGCGCGGCACGCTGAAAATGGTAGGACAGACTTTAGTCTGTCCTAGCCCCGCACAATCCTGCTAAACCCGGACAGTCTGTCCTACCATGCTCCGAGGAAAACATCCGATGAACGGCAAACAGCATCCCGCTCTGGCAGCCTGGCTCTTCATGCTTTTGTTACTTGCCTTGCCAATCGCCGCCCAACAAAACCAGGCAGCGCAATGGCCGCAATGGCGCGGCCCTAATTTCAACGGCACAGCCAACAGCGACGCTCCCGCGCAATGGAGCGACACCCAAAACATTAAATGGAAAGCGGCGCTGCCCGGGCGCGGTTTTTCAACGCCGATTGCTTGGGGCGACAAACTCTTTCTGACGACGGCGGTGCCCACCGGCAAGACTTCATCGGCAGCACACGCAGCCCGCCACCCCAACGGCGGCGCGGGCGCCAATCAAGAACACCGCTTCGTGGTGCTGGCGCTCGATCGCATGACGGGCAAAGTGGCTTGGGAACAAACGGCGCTCACGGCCACGCCGCACGAAGGCTACAATCGCTCTTACGGCAGCTTTGCCTCGAATTCGCCCGTGACCGATGGCAAGAACCTCTATGCGTTTTTTGGTTCACGCGGAGTTTATTGCTACGACCTGGCGGGCAAGCTGATCTGGAAGAAAGACCTCGGCGTCAAGATGGTCATGCGCAACGAATTTGGCGAGGGCACCGCGCCCGTGGTCTATGAACACGCCCTGATTCTCAACTGCGATCAGGAACAGAATTCCTTCATCCTCGCGCTCGATAAAACCAACGGCAAAGAATTGTGGCGCGCCAATCGCGCTGAAGTCAGCACCTGGGCCACGCCGCTCGGCCTGGAACACGCCGGCCGCAAACAGGTCGTCGTCACAGCCACCGGCAAGGTGCGCAGCTATGACCTGAAAACCGGCAAGGTCATCTGGGAATGTGCCGGATTGGGGCTCAATGCGATCCCCGCGCCGGTTCAACTCGGCGACGTCGT
>JANOWX010000009.1:0-14193 GCA_031418175.1 Acidobacteriota bacterium
CCGGTGCCCAGCGCGGTGTGCGGGCGCAAACAGTCTTGTCCGGGCTGCGGGTTTCCCTATCCGTTGGGCGACTGTTCCGATCTGGCCGAAAATTGAGTTTCAGTAGCCCGCCACGCACCCAAACCAAATGAGCAACACAGCTTGAATACAACAGCAAAGGAGCAACGTATGTCTGACGAAGAAAGAATCATTCACAACACGGAAGAAGATCAGGCCTGGGCCGATCTGCTTGCGCCGACGCGCCGCAATTTCATCATCGGCGTAGGGGGCGCGGGCCTGACCGCAGCGGGCCTGATGGCCGGAAGCACTGAAGTAGCTGGGCAAGAAGTAAGCACGCCTGCCGGGCTGAGCTTCAAACAGATCGTGCCGCCGCCCGACATGGGCAAGAGTCCGTGGGGTTACGAAACGATCAAGGAAACCCCCGCACGGCCGCGCGGCATTCGACCGGGCGAAGAGAATGGACTGCCGAAAGCGCCGCGCCCTTACACCGACATCAAAAGCTACCACGCGCATTTCTATTTCGACGAAGACAGCTATGAGAAAGCCGCGCTGGTGCGCAAATGGTCGTTGGAGCGCTTCCCGGTGGAGTTGGGCAATTGGAACCTGGAGCCGCGCGGGCCGCACGTGACGCCGTCGTTTTATTTCGGCTTCACCAACGACCTGCTGCCAATCATCGTGCCGTGGTTGCAACTCAACAGCCTGGGGCTGACGATCCTGCTGCATCCCAACACCGACAACCCGCGCGCCGATCACCTGTATTACACGTTGTGGGTCAACCGCTCACAGCCGGTGAACGCTTACGGCATGCCCAAGCAGGCGAATGTGGAGAAGATTTTTCCCAACACGAAGCCGGTGGTGAAACTGGAAACCTAACCCAAGGCAGGTTCAACCACGGGGGACACTGGGGACACGGGGAACACTGGGTTACAGATGCGCTTGAGTTTCCCCGTGCGCCCCGTGTCCCCGTGGTTTGAGTTTATCCGCTTGAATAAGGCGTTTGGCGCGCGGCTTCGAGAATTGACTTTGCCAAAACGCGCGTGTATAAGGCACGTGTTTTCCACGAAAAGATAAAACGTTTACCACAAACTCACACACACGTTTCGTTGCCCAACCGACATTGATACGCTGGAACACAAACGAACGGTTTGGGACAACCACGCTGGGATTGGTAGCTTGAAATTGGCGGTGCGCCCAACCAAAGGCGCGCGCCCAAAGCAAAGAGGGAACTGATGCAAATGACAATGACAAGCTGGCATTGCTGCTGCGCGCTGGTTCTTCCTGGCTTTGCCAAATGCGGGGCCGCTGCCTGCCCAGCCACAGTCGTTCCCGGTTCCCTCACAAGACGTTGTTTTGACGTAACCCTTCTGAATCTCCCTGAGTAAAGTTGCCGGCTTGCCGAGCAAGCGCGCCTGCCTGCGGCCGCGCCCGGTTACTGGCGGCTTGTCTATGCCACGCGGAAGCGTGCGCCTGACGCGGCGCGCAGCATTCGATTTACCAAGCCACGCGCGCGTGAGCGCGTCACGACGAAACTCTATGACCCCAGCAGTGGCGCAATCAATGGGCGGTGGCACGCGCTGGCGGCGCTGGGCGGGCTTGCTCGGCGCGTTGTTGTTGGCCGGGTCTTTGATAAATTGCCGCCGCCAAACCGACATTGCCAAAGAGGCCACGCTCACGGTTTATGGTTTCAGCGTGGTCAAAGAACCGCTCGAAAACGAGATCATCCCGGCCTTTGAGCGCGAATGGTTCAAACGCACGGGGCAGAAGCTGAGCTTCACGCCGTCGTTCGCCGGTTCTGAAATGGTGACGAACCAGATCGTCTCGGGCGTCGAGGCCGACTTGGCGATTCTGGCCATCGAACGCAATGGCCAGCGCTTGTTGGATACCGCTACGACGAAAAGCGATTGGCGCTGGCTGCCGCACAACGGCATCGTCAACAAGACGCCGATGGTGATTGTGGTGCGGCAGGGCAATCCCAAACGGATTCGGGACTTCGCGGACTTGGCCAAACCGGGTCTCAAGCTGATTCATCCCGATCCGACGGCTTCGGGCGCGGGGCAATGGTCGTTACTGGCGATTTACGGCTCAGAGATCGCCAAGTCTGAACACCGCCAGGACGAACGCGATGAGCAGGCGGCGTTTGAATTGTTGAAGAAGGTTTGGGCAAATGTGATCGCCACGCCCGATTCGGCGCGGGCCGCGCGCACCCAGTTGGAACGCGGCGAAGGCGATGCGCTGGTGACATACGAATTGGAAGCCTTGCAGTTGAAAGATAAAAAGCTGCCCTTTGACATCGTCGTGCCGCAAAGCACGATCTTTTGCGAGCATCCGGTCGTGATTGTGGATCACGGGATGACGCCCGCGAAATATGCGCTGGTCGAACTCTTTGCGCGTTATCTGTGGTCGGAAGAGGCGCAGCGGGCCTGGGTCAAGGCGAACTTTCGCTCGGTTAATTTTGAGGAATTGAACAAGGCCAACCCGCGCTTCGCCAAAATCGAATTGCCCTTTACCGTCGGCGACCTGGGCGGTTGGCAGCGCGCCTATCCTGAAATTATCGAAGGCGTCTGGAAGCAACGGATTCAAATAGCAAAGTAGGAGTTAGACAAAGAATGCAACTGACCAAACGTGATTTGATCGTGGCGATGTTGGCGGCGAGTGTGACGCTGGCGGGCGTCTCGTTCGCGCAAGCCGGCAAAGTGAAAAGTGAAAAGTGAAAAGTGAACAGTGATCTTGACGCCTTTCATTTCACTTTTCACTTTTCACTTTTCACTCTGAGCAAAGATGAGCACTGCCTGGGAAAAACAAGCCGCACCGTTGCCGGGCCACGGCTTCGATTTGGCGCGCCCGCTTGGCATTGGGTTCATCGTGACGGCGATGCTGCCGTTGGTGATATTGCCGCTGGCTTCGATCTTTATCTATTCGTTGAGCAAAGGGCCCTCGCATTTCTGGCAGGCCTTGCTCAATCCGGCGGCGCTCTTTTCGTTGAAGCTGAGTTTGCTGACCAGCAGCGCGGCGACGGCCTGCAATGTCTTTTTCGGCTTGCTCGCGGCCTATGTGATGACGAAGTACAACTTTCGCGGCGAGTCGGCGCTGACGATTCTCATCAGTTTGCCGACGGCGATTCCGACGGCGGTGGCGGGTTTTGCGCTGCTGTTGTTGTGGGGCCGCGGCGGCTTGCTGGGCCAATGGCTGGAGCAGACCGATTATCAAATCATGTACACGACGGCGGCAATCGTCCTGGCGAATATCTTCGTCACCTTCCCGCTGGCGTTCGGCGTGATCAAACCGGCGCTCGAAAACCTGGATACCAGTTTGGAAGACGCCGCTGAAACCTTGGGCGCGTCGCGCTGGCAATCGTTCCGCTACGTGATATTGCCGAGTTTGCGCGGCGCGATTATCACGGGCGCGCTGCTGACCTTTGCGCGTTCGATTGGCGAATTCGGTTCGACGATTATGGTCAGCGGCAACCTGGCGTTGAAAACGCAAACCGCGCCGCTCTACATCTTCACCAAATTCAACGAAGGTGATGTCGAGGGCGCAAACGCCATTGCCGCGGTGCTGGCGATTATTTCCTTTGCGATCTTTTCGTTGATTTTATTGACCCGCAAGAAACTGGAGCGTTGATTGCGGATTGCAGATTGCAGATTGAAAAACGAGTTACTAATTCGCAATCCGCAATCCGCAATCCGCAATCGAAAAAGGAGGTCTGTGATGGCGAGAGAAATGGCAATCCCCTTTTATCCTGAAACTCGCACTTTTCAGACGCATGCCGCTGGGCAAGCCAGACCCGAGGTGCGCACCGCTTTGCGCGTGCAGCATCTGGTGAAATACATCGGGGATGAATTGATCCTGGACGATCTGAGCTTTTCCGTCGCGGAAGGCGAGAGCTTGGTGCTGCTGGGGCCGTCGGGCAGCGGCAAGAGCACGACCTTGCGTCTGCTGGCCGGGTTGGCCGCGCCCGATGGCGGCGACATTTTTCTGAAGGGCCGCCACATCGAACATCTGCGCGCGCGCGAACGCAACATCGGCGTGATCTTCCAGCATTACTCGCTCTTTCCGCGCATGACCGCAGCCGAGAACATCGCCTTCGGTTTGAAGATTCGCGGCGTCAAAAAACAAAAGCGCTTCGAGAAAGCCGACGAGATGTTGACGATGATCGGGCTGACCGAACATCGCGACAAATATCCGGCGCAACTTTCGGGCGGCCAGCAACAGCGCGTCGCGATTGCGCGGGCGCTGGCTTACGAACCGGATTTGCTGCTCTTTGACGAATCGTTCAGCGCGCTCGACCCGCAAACGCGCGTGGGGTTGCGCCGCGAAATTCGCGCCTTGCTGCGCCGCCTGAACGTGCCCGCCATTTTCATCACGCACGATCAGGAAGAAGGCATGGAACTGGGCGACCAGATCGCCATCCTGAATCGCGGACGGTTGGAGCAGGTCGGTACACCCTATGAGGTTTACAACGAACCACAGACCGAATTCGTGGCGACCTTCCTGGGCGCGGCCAACGTCGTGACCGGACGGCAACGCAACCGCGTCATCGAAATTGACGAAGAGCATTTCCTCTTCAGCCAAGGCTTCGAAGCGCTGGATGCCGAGCAAGTCAAAATCGTCTTCCGCCCCGAAGACATCGTGCTGGGCCATCTGAATGGCCGCCTCGACACCCCCCATCAGTTTGGCCGCGCCGAAGTTTTGGAGGTCGCTTTTGCGGGCGCTTCGGAATCCTTGACCGTGCGCTTGCTGCCCAAGAGCCAAAGCGGGCTTACGCTGGCCAGCAATCTTGCAGGTGGCATGCGGCCCGCCGCAAACATCGTGTTGAAAGTCACGCGCACAAAATGGGACGCGCACAAATTGCCCTTGCAACCGGGCGCTGTGGTGACGCTGGGATTGAAGTCGTATAAGCTGCTGCGCGCTTAACGCGTCGCCGCACTCATTGCAGATGTACTTGAGCAGAGCACGAAGCGGTTCGTGCTCTTTGTTTTTGTAAGACGGACTTTAGTCTGTCATGTGCAGGTAGGACAGACTAAAGTCCGTCCTACTTTTGCGGAGGGAACCGATGTTGAAACGAAGCGCTTGTTTAATTCTATTGCTCTTTGCCGCGCCTGCCTGGGCGCAGGAGATGCCGAACGAGACCGGCAATTTTCGCGCGCCCGACTTGGTCGAACTCGTCAAATTGGATGCGGCGATCAAACTCGACATCCGCTACGCCACCGCCAACAACTTCGTCGGCAAACCAGTTTACCAGGAAGCGCGCGCGTTCTTGCAGCGTCCCGCCGCCGAGGCGCTGGTGCGCGCGCAGCGCAATTTGAAAGCGCAAGGTTACGGTCTGTTGATCTTCGACGGTTATCGTCCGTGGGCGATCACCAAATTGTTTTGGGATGTCACGCCGCCCGACAAACACAACTTCGTCGCCAATCCGGCCAAGGGCTCGAAACACAATCGCGGCTGCGCGGTGGATTTGTCGCTTTACGATTTGAAGACCGGCCAGGAAGTGCCGATGCCGGGCGCGTATGACGAAATGACCGAGCGTTCCTATCCGACTTATAAAGGCGGCACGGCGGAACAGCGCCGCACGCGCGATCTGTTGCGCCGCGTAATGGAAGCGGAAGGTTTCGCCGTCAATGAATTTGAGTGGTGGCATTTCGATTACAAAGACTGGCGGCGCTATCCGCTCCTCAATGTGAGTTTCGCCGAACTGGATCAGCGCGCAGCAGCTAGGCGGCAGTAGGCAGGCGGCAGGCGGCAGGCGGCAGGCGGCAGTCCCAGACACTTGCTTTTGCAATTCATTGGCTGCCGCTTCAACACCGATTCTATTCAAATACCAACTGCCAACTGCCGACTGCCAACTGCCGACAATTGACGCATATCTATGCTCTGGACGCCGCCGTGAAAGTGCGGGAGGATGGCGCTGATTTCGGAACAGGGAAGAATTATGGAAACGGCTGCCAGCACCCTTCACGTCGCCATCGTCGAAGACGACCGTTCGTTGCGCGAGGGCTTGAGCTTATTGATCAATGCCACAGCGGGCTTTCGCTGTCCGCGCACCTTCGGTTCGGTCGAAGAAGCCTTGCACGAGCTGGGCGCGAACGTCCCCGAGGTGCTGTTGCTCGACATTCATCTGCCGGGCATGCTCGGTTCGGACGGCGTCAAGGTCTTCCGCGAACGGTTCCCGCAGATGCAGGTGCTGATGCTGACCGTCTATGCCGAGCAGGACAAGATTTTTGAATCCATCTGCAACGGCGCGTGCGGCTATTTGCTGAAGAAAACGCCGCCTGCCCGTCTGCTCGAATCCATCCGTGAAGCGCACGAGGGCGGTTCGCCGATGTCGCCCGAAATCGCGCGCCAGGTCGTCACCCTCTTCCAAAAGACCGGCCATCTCAGTGGCGCTTCCGCGCAACCCGAAGAACAACTCACGCCCCAGGAAGTCCGGCTCTTGCAACTGCTGTCCGATGGGCACAGTTATCAGAGCGCCGCCGGGCAACTCAACATCAGCGTCAACAC
Source organism: Acidobacteriota bacterium (assembly GCA_031418175.1). Taxonomy (GTDB): domain Bacteria; phylum Acidobacteriota; class Blastocatellia; order RBC074; family RBC074; genus JACPYM01. Next base: position 6,499 of record JANOWX010000009.1, read on the forward strand.
GGTGCGCAATTACATCCGCAGCATCTACGACAAACTCCAAGTCCATTCCAAAAACGAAGCGGTCAGCAAAGCCCTGCGCAGCCGCATCATTTCATAGTAGTCGGTAGTCAGTAGCCGGTAGCCGGTTCCAACCAAAAACCGACTACCGGCTACCGACTACCGACTACCGGAGTACAGTGATGTCACACAGCGAATTGCAATTTGGGGGCTTTCGCATTCCCGCCAAGGTTGATCTGCTTTATCGCGGCGCAGAGTTGGTGGCGCTCGAACGCCGCGCCGTGCAGGTGTTGCGTTTTTTGGCCGCACACAGCGAACGCGTCGTCACCAAAGACGAATTGCTCGAAGCCGTCTGGCCCGACACCTTCACCACCGATGGCGTGCTGAAACGCGCCGTCTCGCAAGCGCGCCGTGCCTTGGGCGATGTGGCCGATCAGGCGCGTTTCATCGAAACCTATCACGGCCAGGGCTATCGCTTCATCGCCGGGGTGACGAGCGATGTGTTGCCTGACGCGCTTGCCACGGCGGCAGAAGCGCACAGCAGCGTTGGGGCAGCCACGGCGGCAGCGCCCGCGCTTGTTTCACCTATTCAGACTGTGACCGGCGAACAGCAAGTGCCTGCCTTTGAGACCCCCTCCTTAGTGCCAACGGGGAGGCACGCGGGCGGCGTCCCGTTCACCACGGGCGCGGGTCTGGGCGTGCCTGATTACAACCAACTGGTCGGACGCGACACCGAGTTGCAACAGTTGCAAACCGAATATGCGCGCGTGCTCGCCGGCAACGGACGGCCGGTGATGATCTTTGGCGAACCGGGCATCGGCAAGACGCAACTGGCGCGCGCGTTTGTGCGCTGGGCGCAGGCGCAAGGCGCGCTGTGCCTTTACGCGCGGTTCTTCGATTACCAAGCCAGCCGCTTGGCGCCTTACGAAGTCTTCCTCGATCTGTTGCGCACGGTGCTGGGCGTGCCGAACGCCGGCGTGAGCGAAGGCGCGCAACCGTTGGCGGCCAGTGATCTGCGCGCGTTGGCCTTGCAACAACTCGGTGTCAGCTTGCCCGACGAACTCTTTGCCGACGCCAACGCGCGGTTGATCAAAAACACCGGCGCGCTCGTCATGCCCGATCAATCCGCCCTCAGTGTTGCTAGGGGTGGGCCGCCATCCGCCATCCCCAAAACCACGGGGCCGCTCATCCACAGCAATTCGCACACGGTCGTCGCCTTGAGCCAGTGTTTCGTGCGCGCCAGCTTGCATCGCCCGCTGGTGTTGGTCTTCGACGATCTGCAATGGGCCGACGAAGCGAGCCGCGATTGTGTGGGCTATTTGTTGCGCACCTTGCAAAGCGAACCGCTGATGATCGTCAGCCTGGCGCGCGCCGAAGCCGCCAATGATCGCAACCATCCGCTGGCCGAATGGTTGCGGCGGCAGGCCAGTTTGCGCAGCTACACCGCGCTGACGCTCGCGCCCTTGAACGCTGATGATTGCCGCACAGCGAGCGAAGCCGTCTTCAACCAGACCTTGCAAGTGCCGCCTGCCGATTTGCAGCGATTGCACCACGTGACGGGCGGCAATCCGTATTTCCTGACCGAGATGTTGCGGCTGTTGGTGTCAGAGGGCGCGCTCAACTTCAACGCCGCTCAATCAACCTGGCAGTGGCAGGGCCTCAAGGATTTGCATTTGCCAGACACCATCGTGATGGCCGCGCACGCCAAGCTGGATCGGTTGAGCGAAGCGGTGCGCGAATTGGCCGAAGCCGCCGCCGTGATCGGCGACGAGTTCCGCATCGAGACGCTGGCGCAAATGCTGGGGCGCGGCGAAGAGGAAATCGAAAGCCTGCTGCTGGCCGGGGTCAAGGCTGGGGTGCTGTCCGAACGCGGCGTTTCGGCGGGCAATGACGCGCGGTTCTATCACACGATCCTGCGCCACGTGCTCTATGAAAACCTGCCGCCGCGCCGCAAGAAACGTTTGCACCTGCAAGCCGCACAGGCGCTGGAGCGCGTTTACCGCCGCGACCGCGAGCGCGTCGCCGAAGCCTTGAGCGTGCATTACGCAGCCGCCGAGGACGCGCTGCGCACCTTTGAATGGAGCATGCGCGCCTGGCAAGCCGCCAGCAGCCGCCAATCCTGGAGCGAAGCCATGACCAATATCGAACGCGCCCGCCGCGCCGCCGACTATTTGCAGCATGGGGCCACCGCGCCGCTCAACCAAGCCGAACGCCTGCGCGTGTTGTTTGCCTGGGGCGAAACCTGTTACGCCACCGGCAATTTGCATGAAGCCGAACGCGCCTACAGCGAAGCCGTCGCACTGGCCAATGCCGTGCACGACCGCAGCGGGCTGGCAGTCGCGCTGTTGCAACACGGCCAAACGCAAATGGGCTTGAGCCAATACCGCGAAGCCACGCTCGTGACCGAGCAGGCGTTGGAACTATACCGGCAACTCAACGATGTCGAAGGCGCGGCGCTGGCGCTGCTGCAACTGGGCGGCGTCGAGGTGCGCTTGGGCCAATACGAGGCGGCGGCGGATTTTGCGCAACAGGCGTTGGCTGACGTTGCGCTCAACAGCCAGATTGCGGCGGTGGCCTTTGGCCTGTTGGGCTGGGCGCGCGCGTTGCAAGGGCATTATGCCGAAGGCGTGCCGTTGCTCGAACGCGCGGTGGATTACATGAGCGGCATCGGCGATGTGCAGCGGCGCGCGTTGTTGCTCAGGCGGCGGCATTGGGCCGATCTGGCGCGCGGCCGTTACGAAGGCGCGATTGAACTGGCGTTGCGGGCGCGCGACGACTTTCGCAGCGTGGGCGACGCGCGCGGCGAGGCGCAAATGGACTTGGGCATCGGGCAGGCGCGCCTGGCGCAGGGGCTTTATGACGAAGCCGTCGAACTGCTCAAACGCGCGCAGGAAAGTTTGCGCCGCGCCGGCGACACGCATCTCGAAGCCGAAGCACAGTGGCTGTTGGGCCGCGCCTATTGCGAACTGGGGCAATTCCCGCCCGCTGAAGCGCACCTGACCGGCGCGCTGCTGACCATCCGCGCAAGCGTCGGCGACCGTGATGACGAGTTTCGCATGCTGACCGATCTGGCGCGCCTGCGCCTGGCGACGGGCGAAGCCGAATTCGCGCTGGCGCTGGCGACCGAAGCCGCCGGCATAGCGGACGAGTTGCACAACGGGGATGGCTTGGGCCTGGCTTTGATCGAACAGGCGCGGGCGCAGTTCGCCTTGGGCGATATGGCAAAGGCTTTGAATGGATTGCGGCGCGCCTTGAGTTTGTTGGACGAGAGCGGCGCGGGCGAACGCTGGCGCGGCTATCAGGCGTTGGCCTTGGTGTTGGAGCAAAATCCGGATGAAAAGAGCCAGCGCGAAGCCGTCGAAGCGTTGCGCACTTGCGTGCGGTTGTTGAATGAAATGTGCGAACAAATTGCCGCGGGGGATGCGGGGCGCTGCGCGGTCTTCCGGCGCACGCGCGGATTTTGGGCGGAAAAGCTGGCCGCGCAGTTGCGGCAGCAAGGATTGAATGCGGAAGCTGAGGCATTGGCGCGCGTTTGGGAAATGTAAGCGCCACGATGATTGCGGGGGATTTCCGGGCGGGCTAGAATGACGCCGTTTCAATCTTCAGAGGAATCGGCAGTCAAACCGGCCAAGCGAATTGGCAACGCAACGAGGAGGTAAAACCGATGACCGCGACAACGCAAGTGGCATTTGAGCCTGACCTTGACGACGACCTGGATTACGAAATCGTTGATGGGCAAAAGGAGGTCAAGATGGCGGGAGCTAGACACGGCAGCATCTGTGTGCAACTGATCACCGAGCTAAATCTATATCTGAGAGAGAGCAAGGCGGGCAGGGTTTACAGCCCGGATACGACCTTTCAGATTGGTCAGCGTGAACGCCTGCCAGACATCGGATTCGTAGCGGCGGCTCGTATCCCGGCAGAGGGTGAGCCGGCGGGCAAATGGGAAATCGCGCCAGACTTGGCAGTTGAGATCATTTCGCCCAATGACGTCTGGGATAAGGTGAATGACAAAATACGCGAATACTTCACGGCTGGCGTAAAACAGGTTTGGCTGGTTTCGCAAAAAGCCGAGGAAGTGTTGGTTTACGACTCGCCCACGCAAATCCGCGTTGTAACTGCCGGGCAGGAATTGACGAGCGAAGCCTTGCTGCCCGGCTTCAAATGCCGCGTCAGCTCGCTCTTCCAGCGTTAAAGCCTTTTCGCCCAGCCTAACCAATCGAATAAAAGCCAAAACGGAGCGCTTGAATTTAGTTCAGCGCTCCGTTTTGGCTTTTTGGTTTCAACGGCTTGACTGCCATCACCAAAACCTCACCAAAGCATCACCAAAGCCTCATGATCCGAAACCGCCTGTTGCGTAGAATCGGCCTCGTTGATGGACGTGCCCGACGCAAGCGCGCCGAGCCAAGCGATCCAAGCAACACTTTGACAAGACCGGAAGACGAAAGAGAAGCACAAGATTTCATCGCCAATGGGCGGTGGAACTGGCCCGCAGCGGTTCCCGCTCCTTGTTCTCCGCGCCTGTTAGAGGGGCGGGAACTGCTCAAGGCCGACAACGACGAAGAGCGCGAGCAGGAGCAGAGTTCTTTGAAAATTCATCGCCTGCGTTGCGCGGCCTGACCCCACTGGGCCGTTCAGCGCGAGTCCCTACACGAAGCTGGCGATGAAGCTGTCTGAACTTGGCCCTGGCCCCTTGTTCTCCGCGCCTGTTGGGGGCGGGGCCGGTTCGGACTGATGCGTAACTGATGTTACGCAGCGAACGCATAACGATTCCGTCTGACTGCCAAATACGGGCAAGTTTCAGCGACCGGATAACAGTTGGCGCTGGGCAGGAAGATTTTTCTGTGGCGCGCGCCTGGCGTGGCAATTGCCGGGCAAGCTGCGCTTCAACGTGTTGTCCTGCGAGAGCAGCTAGATGTGGATGCGCGACGGGATTTCAGGGATGACACAGCGGACGCCGCGCTTGCTGTTTCTGTGGACGATTGTGCAGCCGAGCAAGCCCGCGCCGCCGAAAGAAGAGAAGCAGCCACAGCCTGAAGCGCAACCTCAACCGCAGCAGCCAGCGGCGCAACCAGTGCCGAAAGCGCAGCGTTGACGCTGACAGTTATAAATGACTGTGCCATAATCCCGCCGTTATGATGACGATGACTGCTCCCGCAATTACGGCAATCGAAGCTGAAGGAATCGCCTTCGGCTTTCTGAACGATCATTTGCCGGATCGCATTATTCCGCTGCCACCACTCCTGGATGCCGCCGCGCAAGTATGGCGCGTGCCAGTCGCCTTGTCCTATCCCGGTCTGGGTGTGTTGGGTGAATTGGGCGAAATTGCCGTGAGTGTGAGCAATGGCAAAATCGTTGCGCATACGCCGCTGAGCGAACTGGACGACGCCTCGCTGGCCCTGGCCGAAAAACACCGCGATGCCATCGAAGCCCCCTTTTTATAAACAAGAAAAACGTTATTCCTGTGTCCCCGCCTGTTTGCGCATGGTGTTGGCCGCGTTCGGACTGGTTGTTCCCGAAAGCCAATTACGAGTTGCGTGTGATGCCGTTTTCAGAGGCGCCAGCGCCTTGCAAGCAGTGGACACCGCGCGCCAACTCGGTTTTGCGCAAAGCACGAAACAGACGTTGACACTGGCGGAATTACGCGCGGTGGTCGCCAGCGGCCTTTACCCCATCGTCTTCGTTTCCTTGCTGCCACTTGACGGGATTCCGGAAATGCACGCACTCGTGGTAGTCGAAATGACTGCGCACAACGTCGTGGTGCTTGACCCGCTGCAAGGAGAAAGGCGTCTGTCGTTGCAGACCTTCAATGCGGCCTGGGCTGCGCGTCATTATCTCGCTATCTTGGTCGAGCCTTGAAGCGCGTGTGCGCTTTCCTTCCACATCAACCTGCCTCCATAATCCGCGCGTTCAAGGGAGGAACCATGGCAACACCGCAAGCAAAATTACGGTTACCAACATTCGCCGCGCCCGTTGCGCCGCCGCTGGTGACGATTGAGCAATACCTTGAACAGGAACGGCGCGCGGACGGCACGAATATCTGAATGGCCGGCTTTACCGCATGGCTGGCGAAAGCCCGGAGCACGCCGACATCTCCGCCGATTTGCTGCTACTGATCGGCACACAGCTTGGCGATGGCCCGTGCCGCGTCAGAACCAAAGACTCCAAAGTGCGCAGCGGATTGATGCCCGTGCCGCGCGATTCGACCAAAGGCCTGTTCTCTTATCCCGATCTGGTGGTGATTTGCGGTGAGCCGGAGTATTTGGATGCCCACCGTGATGTCATCACCAACCCGACGCTCATCATCGAGGTGATGTCAGAATCCACGGCCCTGTTTGACCGGCACGAGAAGTTTTTCCGCAACCAAATTTACAACCAGACACTGTTGGAATACGTGCTGGTGCGGCAGGACATGCCCGCCGTTGAGGTGTTTGAGCGGCAACCGGATGGCGCGTGGCGCTACACGCCGCATATGGATTTGGCCCAGAGCGCAAAGCTCAACTCAATCAAATGTGTTTTGCCGTTGGCGCGGGTTTACCGGCGCGTGTCCTTTGCCGGGCTAGACCAGTCAGCAGCAAGCTCGCCGAAAAAGATGCCACGCAAGCGTGCGAAGAAATAGGCAGTTGGACACTGTCGAGAATCTATCTGCCACCACAAACAAAAAGCGGAGGCCATTGCTGACCTCCGCTTTCACTTTTCAATTGAGCCGTACAACTAGAACTGGAAGCGTGCGCCCAGTTGCATTTGGAACACCTGCCCCGGCGAGTTGTTGAGCAACAGCTTGCCGGCGCGCGTGCTGGTCGTAGTGTTTTCGATCAGGCTGCGGAAATTGATGTTGGTCGGCGCACCAAAGCCGCAATCCAGACCCGCGCGCGTCGCCACGTTGACACCCGTGCAGTAGTTGGTCACGGCCCCGCCACCGAATTGAATGTTCGAGAAGTTCAACAGGTTGAAGAACTCCGCCGAGAGGGTCACGTTGCGGCTCTCGGTGAATTTGAAGCGCTTCTGCGCGCGGAAATCCACGTTGCGGAAGGGCCGGTTGCGGAAGGCGTTGCGTTTGAACGACACGCCCGGCGCCGAATAGGGCCGGTCGTTGTTGACGCCATCCTGATTCAGGTCAGTGCCCACCGTCACGTTCAACGGCCGCGCCGAGGTCAGGCGCGTGCTGCCCGCTAATTCGATGCCCCACGGTATAAAAAAGACCGCGTTCGCCAGAAATTGATGGCGCTGGTCGAGGTTCGAGAAATTGTACTCTGGTGCCAGATCGAAGGTGTTGACGAATTGCACGCCGCCCGCATCGCGTTCGTTGTCGTCGCTCGAGTAGTTGTGCGAGAGGGTGTAGAAGGCGCTCAACTGGCCCCACTTCCGTTGCATGTTGGTGCGGAAGACGAACGCGCGGTAAAGCGAACGCGCGGTGGCTTCACGTACCTGCAAGCCGCTCAATTGCGTGGGCAGGCTGGGGTCTTGCAAGGGGCGCAAGCGTTGCGTGAAGGCGAGCGTGCCGCCTTCGGGACGGTTGATGGTCAGACTGCCCGCCACGCCGAAGAACGGGCGCAGCGCCGGATCGCCGTTCGCCAACGGGAACGAAATCGGCGCGGGCAGATTGATCTCACGGTTGCGTTGCAGATAGACCGTGTTGACCAGGCTGTAATCGAAGCCGACGCTCCAGCCACGCGCCAACTCGCGCTCGATGCCGCC
>JANOWX010000010.1:0-22103 GCA_031418175.1 Acidobacteriota bacterium
TTGTTTGTCCTTTTTTTGCTAACCAACCCCGGCAATACCATGGGGGCGGCTTGGCCCCCACGCACTCCAAAGACGCTGCGCGTCAGACTGGCGCAATGCTGCGCCGCAATGGTAAAAAGCCGCCGTTCAAACATCATCCCAATTTGAGGCAAGACCATCATGTTCAGAATCGCTTTCGCATTCAGCGCCGTGCTGCTCATCGTGCAAATGACCTTTGCGCAAAACCTATCAACCGCTGATCCGGCGGCGGTCGGCATGTCGGCCCAGCATCTAGCCTACATTGACCAAGCAATCGCCGCCGAAATCGCGCGCAAACAATTACCCGGCGCGGTCGTGCTGGTCGGGCGGCAAGGCAAGGTCGTCTGGCGCAAGGCGTATGGCAATCGCGCGCTCGAACCCGCGCCCGAAGCGATGAGCGTGGACACGGTGTTTGACCTGGCTTCGTTGACGAAGATCGTGGCGACGGCGACTTCGGTGATGATTCTGGTCGAACGCGGCTTGGTGCGGTTGGGCGATCCGGTGGCGCGCTACATTCCCGAATTCGCGGCGAACGGCAAACAGAACATCACGGTCGAACAGTTGCTGATTCACCGTTCGGGGCTGATTGCCGACAACGAGGTTAAGGATTACGAACTGGGGCCGGCGCAGGCAATGTTGAACATCTGGAAGCTCGCGCCGCTCAATGCGCCCGGGGCGAAGTTCATTTATTCCGACGTCAACTTCATCACGCTGGCCGAACTGGTCAAACGTGTGAGCGGCAAACCGGTGGATCAGTTCGCGGCGGAAAATATCTATCGCCCGCTGGGTATGAAAGACACCGGCTTCAATCCTGCGGCGAATTTGCGCCCGCGCATTGCGCCGACCGAAAAGCGCGGCGGCAACGTGATCGTGCCGAGCACGGGCGAAAAGCCGGCGGGCGATGAACGCTGGATGCGCGGCGAAGTGCACGACCCGCGCGCCTATTTGCTGGGCGGTGTCGCGGGCCACGCAGGTTTGTTTTCGACAGCGGATGATCTGGCGATTTACTGCCAGATGATTCTCAATCGTGGCGAATATCAGGGCCACCGCATTCTGAGTCCGTTGACCGTCGCGCGGATGACGCAGCCTCGTGATTCCGGCGGCAACGGCGGCGAAGGGCAGTGGCGCGCATTGGGTTGGGATTATTACAGCAGCTTTTCGGCCAATCGCGGCGACCTCTTTCCGGTGGGCAGCTTCGGGCACACGGGTTTCACCGGCACGGGTTTGTGGCTCGACCCAGCCAGCGAAACGTTCATCGTGTTCCTGAGCAATCGCGTCCATCCACGGCTGGATGCTGATCCGGCTAAGCGGGCTGATGTGACTTCATTGCGTGCGCGCACGGCGTCTATCGTTGCAGCTTCGATTATTGCCGTGCCATATGAAGGCAAAACCGGTTTTGAAAAGATGTGGGCCGGTTCGATTCTCAGCAAGCCGCCGAATGTGCGGATTGTTCGAGCGACTCAAACATTGAATGGAATTGATGTATTGGCCGCTGACGATTATCAATCATTGAAGGGCAAACGCATCGGCCTCATCACCAATCACACCGGCCTTGACCGCGATGGAAATAGTACGATTGATCTGTTGCACAAAGCCCCAGGCGTCAAGCTGGTCGCGCTCTTTTCGCCCGAACACGGCATTCGCGGCGTGCTTGATCACGAGGGAATCACTAATACGACAGACGAAAAGACGGGCCTGCCGATTTACAGCCTGTACGGCGAGACGCGCAAGCCTACGCCGCAGATGTTGCAGGGGCTGGATGCGCTGGTCTTTGATATTCAAGACATCGGCGCGCGCTTTTATACCTACCCTTCGACGCTGGGTCTGGCGCTGGAGGCCGCCGCGCAACTGAAGCTGAAAGTCATCGTGCTCGACCGCCTGAACCCGATCAATGGCGTGGATGTCGAAGGGCCGCTGGCCGATGCCGACAAACTCTCGTTCATCGCGCACCACCAGCTTCCGATTCGCCACGGCATGACCGTGGGCGAACTGGCGCAGTTGTTCAACAAAGAGAAAAACATCAACTGCGACCTGCAAATCGTGCGCGTCGAAAACTGGCGGCGCGAACAGTGGTTTGACGAGACGGGGCTGAATTGGATCAACCCTTCGCCCAACATGCGCAGCTTGACGCAGGCGACGTTGTATACCGGCGTTTGCTTGCTGGAACCGACCAACGTTTCGGTCGGGCGCGGCACCAACACGCCGTTTGAAGTGATCGGCGCGCCTTGGATTGACGGGCGCAAACTGGCGGCGGCGTTGAATGCGGCCACGCTGCCGGGTGTGCGCTTCGTGCCGGTACGATTTAAGCCTACAACCAGCGTGCATAAAGATGCCGATTGCGGCGGCGTCAATCTGATCATCACGAACCGCGAAGTATTCGAGCCGGTGCTGACGGGCTTTGAGTTGATCGCCCAGTTGCACAAACTGCATCCGCGCGAGTTCGAGTTGAACAAGGTGCTGCGTTTGCTGGTCAATCAACAGGCGCTGGACGCGTTGGCCAAAGGGTCGGATGGACGCGCGTTGAAACAGGTTTACGAACGCGATCTCGAAGGCTTCCGCACGCTGCGCCAGCGGTATTTGCTGTACTGAGACAAGGCTGTTTTCGCCGCTGCGCCCTGTGCTATAGTGCGCCGCGTTCAGTCCATTGACAGCGTGAGCGGCTCCATTGGAGAACAGCCCAGCCATTACTTGAAACCGGAGGTAACAGCGCATGACCGATGACATCACCAAAAACCTAAGCGATAGCGAGAAACTCGATTTCCTGATTAACGCCGTGTCGGATACCAATCGGCGGTTAAGCCGTTTGGAAGAGCGCGTTGAGGCCCGCTTGCACGATACGCGCCCGCTTTGGGAAATTGTGCAACAGCAGCTTGATGAAATCCGTGCCCACCTGCAACGGCACGATGAAGAGTTTGCCCAATTGCGCCAAGACATTCGCAAAATAGACAAGAAATTGGGTTACATTCATCAGGACAACTTGGCGGGACGCGCTGAGATTGGCTTCCTGGAAGATCGCGTCAACAAACTCGAGATGGCTGCTTAGCCCCCTTACAGCGTGCCCGGTTCAGCCGGAAAGATTGCAAGCTTAGCGCGGAAGCCGGTCTTGCGAACAGAAAAGCAATCGTCATTCGTTTGCAAATTTGCCCTACCAATTCGGCCCCTGGCAATTTGGCTCTCCCCGTGAAAAACCTGCTTTGGTGGCAGACATTTTGATTGGGGGAATTTCCCTGCGTCTGCTATATTGGCCCTCCCCGTTACCGCAGTTGTTGTCCCGTAATCCTGAACATTGGTGCATAGAGGAATAGAGGCGCGTCTGAACCGCGTTGTTGGCGCGTTGGCTGTTCCGGGGAATGAGGTGTTTGGCTTGTGAGGTTCGCACGTGCCCGCCGGTTGATTTTTCCCCCTCGGCAAATCATGAAAAGAGTTGCATATCTACTGATTCCGGTTTTGATCATTTGCGTGAGCGCGTTTGTGGCCGCCCAGAAAACAGTGCCCGCGCTGACACCGCCAGCGTTGCTGAAATCGCTGAAGAGCGCTTCGCACAGCGTCGCTGCTAAAAAGACGTTCGCCCGCAAACCCGAACAAGAGGCGCGCGCGTTGTGGGTTGTGCGCTACACGATGGCTTCGCCAACGGCCTTGCGCGATTCGATCAAGCGGGCCAAAGAGAATGGCTTCACCGATCTGATTGTGCAGGTGCGCGGGCGTGGCGATGCGTTCTACGATTCGAAATGGGAGCCGCGCGCCGAAGAGTTGCGCGCCCTGCCCGAGGATTTCGATCCGCTGGAAGTGATGATCCGCGAGGCGCACGCCGAAGGGTTGCGCGTGCACGCCTGGATCAACGCCTTCGTCGTCGCCAATGTCGGCACGCTGCCCAACTTGCCCGAGCACATCATCTACAAACATCCCGAATGGCTGATGGTGCCGCGCCAACTGGCGCGCCAGCTTTACGGGATGGATCCGAAGTCGCCCGCATACTTGGCTACTCTGCGCGATTACACGCGCGCCAATCGTAACGTGTTGGAGGGCCTCTATGCCTCGCCCGCGCACCCGGAAGTGCGCGAACACCTGCGCAACATCTGGCTGGATGTGCTCGGCAAGTATGACGTGGACGGCATGCATTTTGATTATGTGCGCTATCCCAACTTCAATTTCGATTTCAACCGGAACTCGCTCGACCAGTTTCGCGCCGAGGTGGATGCGGAGTTGAGCGCCAAGGATAAAGCGACGTTGCATCGGGTGGCCGCCCGGAACCCATTGATTTATGCCACGACCTTCTACGACCGTTATGCGCAATTTCAGCGCCGGCAAGTGACGGAAACGGTCGAAACGATTTATCACGCGGTCAAGGCGCGCAAACCCGAAGTGACCATTTCGGCCGCCGTGGCCGCCGATTACAGCGAAGGCTATCGTTCGCGCTTTCAGGATTGGAAGACCTGGGTGCGGCGCGGCATTCTGGATGTCGTTTGCCCGATGGCTTACACGCCCAGCACCAAGGTGTTTCAAAAACAGATGGCCGATGCCGTCAGCAATGCCGGCCCGAATGCGGTTTGGGGCGGCATCGGATCGTGGCGGCAACCGGTGGATGGCACACTGGAAAAGATCAGAGTCGCGCGCAAACTCGGCGCGCAGGGCTTCATCTTGTTCTCGTATGACAGCGCCGTGCAGTTTTCGGAGTTGAATCCGCAGAAGGATTATTTGGAGCGCGTGCACGAAGGCTTGATGGCGGATGATGGCCGATGACGGTCGATAACAGCCCGCGTTAAGCGCGCGAACGAATCAGTTTCACCACGAAGCGGCGAAGGTTACGAAGAGCAAAAAGAGCTTCGTACTTTTCGTCGTTTCGCGGTTTAGGTTGTGAGTGAGTGCCAGATGGACGGTCCTGAGAAAACTGAAATAGCCCGGTATTCGACCGAACTGGCTGACCTGGAACGCGATTGCGACATGGAGTTTTTTGTCGCGGGCGGCCCCGGCGGCCAGCACCGCAACAAGGTCGAGACCGGCGTGCGCCTGACGCACCGACCCACCGGCATCGTCGTCGCCGCCACCGAACGGCGCTCGCAATCCGCCAATCGTGAGGCCGCCTATGAACGCATGGCGGAAAAGTTGGAAGCCCGGCAACGCCCGCGCAAGAAACGCTTCGCCACCAAACCCGGCAAGGCCGCCAAGGAAAGACGGCTGGCAGGCAAGCGGCTATTGAGCGAACGTAAACAATCCCGCAGCCGCAAAATCGAAAACGATTAACTTGGCGGACACAGTTAAAGAGCATGGAGTTCAAGCTTTAGCTTGTCTGGCGCGCGCCGCGCGCCCCGCAGCCTGAAGGCTGAACTCCATGCTCTTTTGCCTGAGTTGATAATAGCGTCTCGATATTCTTCAGCGGCCAGCCGCTTTGGCCGCCGCCTTCGCCGTCGCGCTTGGTTGCGGCACGGCCGGTTGTTCAGCCCCAGTCTGCGCCGGTTCCAGCTTGAAGTTCCGCACGCGAAAGACGAGTTCGCGCGTCTCGTTCGGCGCGACGATGCGTTTGCCATCGCTCTTGAACGTGATGACGTGTTCGCCCGGCGGCAGCGTAAATCTTTTGACGAATTTCGCGCCCGCCTTGTCCAGCTTCAGCCGCTCTTTGAAAAAGGGGCTGGTCATTTCCAGCGTGCCGCCGTTGTCTACCGCAAGATTCATTTCAACATTGACCAGCGCCGGTTGGGCTGTGCGATTGATCAGCCGGGCCTGGCCCTGCGCGCTGCACCAGTGCCAGTTCTCTTCGGCATTCCGTTCCAGGTCGTAACAACCCGCTTGCCAAACTGCCGTGATGGGCGCAGGCGCAACGGCTTCGGCAGGCAGCAGCTTGAAGTTGCGCACGCGAAAGACCAGGTCGCGAAAATCGCTGGTCGAGAGCACGCGCTTGCCGTTCGATTTGAAATAGACGAAATGTTCGCCCGGCGGCAACGTGAGGCTCTGGGCGAATTTCTTGCCGCCTTTGTCCAGCGTCAGCCGTTCGCTGAAAAACGGGCTGGACATTTCCAGCGTGCCGCCGTTGTCAACTGCGAGCGTCATTTCCAAATTTACCTGTTTGTCCTGGCCTGTGCGATTGACCAAGACGGCACGCGCCGCGGCCCCGCCCCAACGCCAGTTGTCTTCGGCCGTGCCCTCGAAATCGGAAAAGCCTTTCTGCCAAATCGCCGTCGGTGGATGTAACGCCGCCTCACGCCGCGCGGCCTGTTCAGACTCAGCGACGGACGCCAACAAACGTTGCTGATAGGGGCGCAGATCAAAGCACAGCAGCCGCTGATCAGGGCTAACGACGGGCGCGCCGCCCAGCAAGCGCGTCAATTCGCCTGCCAGCTTCGCGCCGTTGTCGTTGTAACCGAAGCGATCCACATACACACCGCTAAAGCCCGCCCAGGCCAGCGTCTCGACCATTTCCGCCGCCGGTTTCAAAGCCACCGCGCGCATCCACACATCTCCCTCGCGCCCCTTGATCGTGCCGTAGCTCCAGCGCAACGACTTGCTGTGCAAATAACCGCGCAGCAGATCGTAATCGTTCATCCGCGCGAACTTCGGATTTTCGGGGAAGGAGACCGCCGGCAATTGGAAGATCATTGCGCCCGACGGCATTTGCGTTTCAAGTTGCTGAACGAAGGCGTGGTCGCTCGCGAAATCTTTTTTGAACTTTACGTAATCGGGGATGAACATCGGCGTGATCTGATCGAGCAGGCCGATGACCAGCGTGCCCACTAACAGCGCGCCGAAAGCCCATTGCTGCTTGCGCGTATGCACACGCCGTTCGCGCACACCATCCAGCCAAAACGCCAGCGCGAAAAAGACAAAGCAGGCGATAAAGATGCTCAGCCGCGTGTACGCGCGAATTTGCGGCAGCCCGAAAAACGCCACCAACGAACCGAAACCGCCAATCGTCCCCAGCAACACCGCGCTCAGATTGAGCACGCTCAGGTGATTGTAGACGCCGCGCGCGCCCGGCTCATTCATCTCGCGCACGGCTGGCTTGTTGAAGAAGAACCACCAGAGCAAGCCCAGAAAGCCGCCCGCGCCGACCAGGCCCAGCGTCGCGTCATCGTTCTCGGTGATGAAGATGCGCATGTTGTAGGCGACCTTCAAATCCCACAGCGCCGCCACGCGATGCCAGCGCACCGGCATCAGCAATTGCCCGATGCGCAAGCCATATGCCTCGGCCTCTGCCGCCACGCGCTGCACCACCTGCACGCTGCCGAAGCGCCACATATGAATGATGCTGGGCAGCAGATTCAGCACGACCAACAACGAGATGAGCGCGATCAACACAGCCGGCACGACGAACGCACGCGCGCGCCGCTGTTGCAACGCCGCAATCAACCCCGCCATCAGCAAAAAGAAACACGCAAAGAACGCGTAGTAATAGCCCGACGAACCTAGCAACACGCCCAGCGCCAGCACGCCCAGCATCCGCCGACTGCCCCAAGCCACCGTCAGCAACTCGCCCCGGCAAATCCAAATCAGCACCAAACCCAACAGCGGGATTTGCCAGTACGCGGCCAGAAACAGATGCTGTTCGCCGCGCGTGAAATGGTACGGCAGCATCGTGAAAAGCAGCGCCGCCCAAATCCCCGCCGCCCACGACACGCCCAGCCGCCGCAGCGCATACAACATCGCAATGATCGTCAGCGGAAAGGTCAGCAGAAAGAAATTGTTCAGCACGCCCGGATAATGGCTCGACCGCAGCGCGAACAATTTGATCAGCAGCATGTGGAAGTTGTTATCCGAACTCGGCACGTCGCGCATATCCAACACACCCGGCGCGCCCAACGACGGATTGGTCAGATACCAGCCGTGATCTATCACGCCCTTGACCATCAAGTGATAGAACAACGTGTCGCCCAAATAATCGTAAGGATAGCTGCGCACCGATTTGCGCAGGTCGAACAGGCTGCCCACGATCAACATCACGATCAGGATCGTGCCAAGGTAAAGCGAGAAGCTGCGCACATAGGGACGTGCAAAAAAATGTTTGAGCCGGGCGCTGGTGGACAGTGCTGTCCGTTGCTCGTTGGTCATGGTGTTCTTCCTGTTGTTGGTGATTTGGAGTTTGCTGCCGTGGCGGGCAGTCTACTCGCGCGCCGCCCGCATGGTAAAGTCCGCGCCGTCTATGCAAAACGAAGATTACGAATACCTCTACCAACTCGAAGAAACCTTCTGGTGGTTCGCCGGCATGCGCGACATCACCGCCGTCCTGCTTGATCCTTATCTGCAAAGCCCGCAAGACCGCGCCATCCTCGATGCCGGTTGCGGCACGGGCGGCAATCTGGAATGGCTGCGCCGTTATGCCGGACAGGGACAGATTGTCGGCTTGGATTTCGTGCACACCGCCCTGCGGTTTTGCCAGCAACAGGGGCAACGCGCGCTCGTGCAAGCTTCGGCCACCGATTTGCCCTTCGCCGACGCCAGCTTCGATCTCGTCACCAGCTTCGATGTGCTGGTGCAAATCCCCGGCGCGGGTGCGGATGAACAAGCCATGCGCGAGATGTATCGCGTGCTGCGACCGGGTGGCCTCGCGTTTGTGCGCTGCGCGGCCTATGAATGGATGAAGAGCGGCCACGATGCCGCGTTGGATACGCAACGCCGCTACACGCTGCCGGAACTCAGCGGCAAGCTGGAACGCGCGGGCTTCACGGTTGTGCGGCAGACTTACGCAAACAGCCTGTTGTTCCCGGTCGCGGCGCTGCGGCGGCTGGTATTGAAGCGGTTGGGCCTGGCCGACAGCGGCTCCGACGTGAAGCCGTTGCCAGCGTCGTTGCAATGGTTGAATCGGTGGTTGGCTCGGGCGTTGTTGGTAGAAGCGGCTTGGTTGCGGCGCGCCGGTTTGCCGTTCGGATTGTCGGCAATTTGCATTGCGCGTAAAAGACCGCACGGCTAGGCTGGGATTGGCCCGCGCGTCTGGCTTGCTCGCACCGTTCTTGCATATAATCCGCGCGCCGCAAAAAAAGGAGGTGCAACGATGGTTGCCAGTCAACTCGAAGTGATTATGAGTCAGGTGCAACAGCTTCCGGCCAGTGAGCAAGCGCAAATCGCCGAGCGTGTCCTGGCCCTGCTTGAATGCGCCGCTCCGCCGCCGCTCCGTCAAGCTTTCGCCGTAGCTGAACGGCCGGTGGACGAACTGCATTTCCGCCGCCTGGCCGAGCAATGGCGGCGCGAGACGGAGCACGTCTCGTCGCTCAAACAAGCCTGTTTACATCCCGCCTACCAACGCATCATTGGGCTGGGGCCGGCGGTTGTGCCGGCTTTGTTGCGCGAACTGGAGCACACGCCCGACCATTGGTTTTGGGCGCTCAAGGCCATTACCGACGAAGACCCCGCGCAAGCCGAAGATTCATTCGAAGGCGCCAGACGCGCGTGGTTACAGTGGGGGCGCACGAAAGGGTATTTGTAAGCCATGCCGGACGACGAACACGACGCCTACCTCGAAGAACGCTTCCCGAAGCTGCGCCACGGCCTGTACCGCGTGAAAAGCCCGCGCGATCCCCGTTACAACTGCTTCGCGTTTGCCGCCAATGATACGCAACACATTTGGGATTACACCGGGCCGGGCCGGCTGGGCGGCTATTTCTGGCCGGACGCCGTGCAGGGCGATAGCTTGGCAGACTTCATCCGCGTGTATGAACTGTTGGGCTTCCAGCTTTGCGCCAGCGCCGAACTCGAACCGGAGGTGGTCAAGCTTGCCATCTACGTCAACCGTGATTCGGCTCCCAGCCATGTCGCCCGGCAAACGCGCCGCGGAACCTGGAAAAGCAAGCTAGGAATGCGCGGTAAGGATATTGAGCATGCTTCGCTGGATTTGCTGGCGGGTGATGAACAGGACGAATATGGGCGTGTGGCAGTGATTCTGAAAAAGCGCCGCTACGAAACCGAAGACCGCGAGGATTAACGCCAACGGAGGTTGCGCGTTCTGGTTAGACTGGCGCGTGACTCCTGCTATACTCCGCCCGCCCTGCTCAGCTTGCCAGCCTGGGCAAGCGCCGGAATGCACACCCAACAAATCGAGTTTGAGTTCGCAGACAGGTTATGGAGCAACTGCAAATCCAAAGGAGGAGACGATGGCGAGACGAGATGACCTGCATTTTCCGGTCAGGCGGGCGCTGGAAAAAGACGGTTGGAAGATCACGCACGACCCGTTGCCCCTTTATCTTCGCGGCGTTTTCTTAAAAGCCGATCTTGGTGGAGTTCGTTATCTGGCCGCGACAAACGGCGAACGCAGGATTGCCGTCGAGGTGAAAGACTTCACGGGCGATTCGTTGACCAATGAACTGGAAAAGATGATTGGGCAGATGTTGCTTTATCAATGGGCGCTTGATGAGGTGGAGCCAGAACGCAAACTTTGGCTCGCCATCAATCAGACGGTGTTTGATGATTACGTGCTGGATGAAGCGTCGTTATTCAGTGGCGTTATCCGGCGTTTCAATTTCAACTTGCTGGTGATTGACCGGCAACAGGAGGCCATATGGCAATGGATCAGCAACTAAATTTCGCCGCCATTCTCACCAAAGTCATGCGGGACGAAGCGCAATATCAACCGTTGGGTGGGCCTGAGATCGTCGCGGCTTGCGATCAGCAGACCGGCCAGTACTTGCTGATTGCCGCCGGCTGGCAACAAGCACGCCACATCAACCACATCATTTTTCATGCGCGGTTGCTCAGCGGGTTGGTGGTTATCGAAACAGATAATACCGAAGAAGGGTTGAAAGCCGCGCTCATCGAAGCAGGTATTCCTGCCAGTCAAATCGTTTTCGGTGCGCGCTACAAACCTGCGACAGCCGAAGCTATTGCGGCGTGATTGCCAGTTTGCTCGGCACGATTCTCTAAACAAGCCGCTTTTACGGAGCTACAGAACTGGAACTGCTCGCAGGATCAAGGAGGCCAACACTCCCAACACCAGCTTGGATTACTTTGCTGGCGGCACGGCCACCAACGCCAGCTTGTCACCCTTCGCATTTACGGCCAGCCGCGTGATGCTCGTCACGCCCGCCGCCTCCAAATCCGCTACCAATTGCCAATCAGCATCTTTGCCACGTTGCCATTTGAAGAGCTTGCTGCCTTGCGCCATCAACAACGTTCCATTTGGCAACCACGCGCAATCTTCACTGCCCGGCAGCGTCTTGATGAGGTTGGTCGTTTGGCGTGTTTTCAGGTCGTAGGCTTTTACCCACCATTCTTTTTCCGCTTTATGCACAAAGCTGAATTGGCTGACTTGGCCTGGCACGCGGTGCAGCGCGCGTCCGATGCTTTGCGCCAGCACTTCGGCCTTTTCGGTTTTCACGTCCACCAATTGCAAGGTGTTCGGCTGGCCCAGCACGAACAACGCCAGCGTGTTCGCATCCAGCCAGACGTGGTAGCCGACCGGTTTGATGTTCGTCAGCACCAAGGCGGGCGCGCCGCCCGCGAGCGGGAATTGCCAGAGGCGTTGGGTCTTGTCGGCTTCGACGCGAATGACCGAGAAGGATTTTTCGTCGGGCGTGACGGTCGGCGAATACTCGCTCTCGACGGTGTTGGTGAGGCGCGTGGTGAAGCGCGCGGCCAAGTCGTAGCGATAAATCTCGGTCTGCTCGCCTTCGCGTTGCGAGGTGAAGAGGATGCTCTTGCCGTCCAGCGTGAACGCGGGCTGGTTGTCATAGCCGGGCCGGAAGGTAATGTTGATGGGCGTGCCCAGCGCGAGTTGGCCGCCGCGTTTGAGCACTTCGACCAGAAAGATGTCGGTCGCGGGCGGCGCGGTTTGGCCTGCCGCACAGAGCACAATGGTCAACAGTGTGAGTGTCAAGCGAAGGGCAATTGGTGTGCGCATCAGTTTTGCTCCAGGTTCACGACAGTTTCTATGATGTAGCCGATTTCCGCTTCGGTCATGTGCGGATTGAGCGGCAGCGAGAAGATGCGATTGACGACCGCTTCGGCCACGGGCAGCGGCGGTTGTTCAGGGCGCTTGAACAGCGGCTGTTGATACAGCAGGAAAGGATAATGAATCAGCGTCTCGATGCCGCGTAGGGCCAGCCGCGCGCGCCATTGTTCGCGTTGCGCCGATTGCATTACGAACAAATGAAAGACATGTTCTGCCGCTGTCGCAACTGCTGGCAAGGTCAGATTGCCGGTTGCAGCAAAGGCTTGGCGATAGCGTTCAGCCATCGTTTGCCGCCGCTGCGTCCATTTATCCAGATGGCGCAACTTCAAACGCAACAGCGCCGCGTGCAATTCATCCAGCCGCGAATTCATCCCGGTGGTCGTGCCTTGCAACGCGCTCAGGTGGCCGCCCTGCCGCAACAGCTTGACGCGTTCGATCAGTGCTGCGTCATTTGAAACCACCGCGCCGCCATCGCCAAACGCGCCCAGGTTTTTGGTCGGATAAAAACTAAATGCCGCCGCGTGGCCGTATCCGCCCGCGCGCACGCCTTGCCAGCTTGCGCCGTGGGCCTGGGCGGCGTCTTCGATGACGAGCAAGCCGTGCCGTTCAGCGATGGCGCAAAGCGCGGGCATGTCGGCCATTTGTCCATACAGGTGCACGGGCACGATGGCTTTGGTGCGCGGTGTGATGGCGGCTTCGAGGGCGGCGGGATCAAGTGTGAACGTATGCGGATCAATGTCGGCGAAGACGGGCACGGCGCCGGCTTGGCGAATTGCGAGCGCGGTATAGCCCGCAGTCAACGGCGTCGTGATGACTTCAGCGCCTGGTTCAATCCCGCCAGCGAGCAGCGCGAGTGCAAGCGCGTCGGTGCCGTTGCCCACGCTGGCGCAATGCTGGATGCCACAATAGGCCGCCCATTCGCGTTCAAAGGCGGCGACTTCTTCACCCAGGATATAAACGCCGCAGTGGAGCGCCGCTTGAATGGCCGCGTTGGTTTCGGATTCTAGTTCGTGATACTGGCGCAGCAGATCAAGGAAGGGAACTCGCATGGGCTTGGGGAAAGATAAACTAAACCGGAACCTGTCGTGATTTGCACACGCCGACGCAACTGAGCGCGTCATGGGCAGGTGTTTAGAGTTCAAGCTTTAGCTTGTCTGCGCGCTTAGGGCGCGCCCGCACAAGCTAAAGCTTGAACTCTAAACACCTGATCGCCAGTGCTTCATTTTTTGCTCATATCCTAAACTCAACTGCGTCGGCTTAAGCTGGCCCGCTCGGTTTCGTCATCGGCTGCTGCTCTGGCGGGCGTTGTCCCAGCAAGCCGAAGCTGACGCGCGGCAGCACGACCATCTGCATCCACAAGCCGAAAAAGTCGAAGGCCGTTTGGGCGACGCGGCGCAGCGTGAAAAATTGCGATTGACCGTGCAAACGCGGGTAATGATGCACCGGCGTTTCGGCGAAGCGGCAACCGGCGCGCTGCAGTTTATAAACCATCTCGGTGCACACGACGCCGCTGGTCGAGACCAGATCAATGCCTTGAATCGCCGCCCGCCGCAACAAGCGGAAATCGCAATCCACATCGCGGATGGGCAAGCCGAACAGCACGCGCGCCAGCAGCTTGTACGCCGCGCCCAATACGATGCGGCGCTTGCTGTCCGAACGTTTCAGCTTGTAGCCGTTGACCACATCTACGTCGGCGCTCAGCAGCGGCACCAGCGCGGCCAGTTCACTCACGTCGTATTGCGCGTCGCCGTCGGTGTAAAAGACCAGCTCTTTGGTGGCGTTGAGAAAGCCTGTGCGCAACGCGCCGCCGTAGCCACGATTCTTGGGATGATGGATTACGCGCACGTGCGCATTGCAGCGCGCCAGTTCATCCAGCACCGCCGCCGTGCCGTCGCTGCTGCCGTCGTTGACGACGAGCACTTCGTAATCAACGGTAAATTGCGGCAACAGGGCGAGCGTCTGTTCAACCAGCGCCGCAATCGAGCCTGCGTCGTTGTACGCGGGAAAAAAGGCGGAAAGACTGGCGCACTTCGGCGCGGGATGGAACGAGTTTTTCATAAGTATTTGTTGTCAGTGGCAACCGCGCGAGGGGGAACAAGGTTGTACCACACTCGGTAGAACGGAACAATTTGCCGTCAGCGCTCATCGCTCGTCATCTCTCGTCCAGGGCCAACTGGCCGCCACTGGGCGCGGGAACACCTGACGGTGAACCTGGTTGACTCACGCAAATGAAGTGCTTCGTCGTGCCGCAGACCAGCAAGCGCGGGGCGGCGGCGAGAGCGGATTGCCGGAACGACGCGCGATCAATGAGTAGTTTGCCGCCTGGGTAAGCCGCCAGGTGGCACCACGCCGCGTCCAGCCGGGTCTGCAAATGCACCCGGTGGTCGGTATACCAGAGCAATTGATGCACGTAATCCCAACGCGCCTGCCCGTTCGCATAAAGCAGAATGGCTTGCGCGCTGGTGGTGCGGCTTTTAAGCAACGCGGCGAGTTCGCGCATCTCGGCGGCCCGCAGCCGATGGCTGGCGGTGCCGCTGATGAGCAGGATGGCAGCCAGCAACAGGCCGCACGCGGCGCTGAACGCGCGCCCCAGCAAACGCGCCGGAATCCACTGCCGCAAAGCCAGCGCGCCCAGCAACGCAAAGGCAGGAAAGGCCGGCAAGATGTACCGCAAAACCTTGTGTTCGATCAGGCTGAAGGGCAAGACGACCACGGCTACCCACCAGAGCAGCAGCCCAAGCGCCGCGCGGGGTAAGCCATCCGCCGGGTTGTCCGCCCCCACCGCGCGCAAGCGCCTGACTGCAATGACCAGGCCGCCCAGCAGGCACGGGAACCAGGGCCAATAAAGCTTGCCCAGCAAAAACGGGTACTGCGCCCAGCCCAGCACTTGGCGCCAACTGCGCTGCGGATCCAGCGCGCGGAGATTCTCGGCTGTGTAAGCAAAATGATGGCTGACAAAGGCCTGGCCGTGCCAATGCCATTGCAGCGCAAACCAGTTCAGCGGCAAGCCGAGCGCGAGCAGCAAGCCCAGCCACAGCCAGCCCGACCGCCTGGCCGCGCGCGGCTGGGTCAACAAAAGATGGCCCCCCACAATCGCCAGCGGCAGCCAGCCCAAATGCGAACGTATTAGCGCCGCCGCGCCGATGGCCAAGCCGCACAGCGCCCAATAGCCGCGCCAGCGTTGCGTGCCTTGCAAATAGGCCCACAGTGCCAGCGTGAAGAAAAAGGTGAAGGGCACGTCGGTCATCGCGTGCGTGGCGTACTTGACGAAGTATTGCGTGGTCGCAAACACGAACATCGCCAACGCCGGCAACCAGACATCCGCCGTCAATTGCCGCGCGATCAGATAGACCAGCGCCACCGTGCCCAGGCCCAGCAACGCCGCCGGAAACTTCGCGGCAAAATCGGTCGGGCCAAACAGCCAGAACGAGGCGGCTTCGAGCCAGATGAACAAGGGCGGCTTGTCGAAATCCAATTGCCCGTTCAACCAGACGTTCCACCAATCGCCCCAGGCCAGCATCTGCTTGCCTTCGTGCGCGTAAACGGCATCGTCATACCCAGCCAAATCGCCGCGCTGCAAGTTGGCAAACAACAACAGGGCGGTCAGCGCGAAAAGCCCGCCGAACCGCTGGGCGGACTGTGAGGGAAATCCCCACGCGGAAGAGAAAGAACACGGCACGGTCTGCTCCTCTTGGAAAAGCAGGCCAGACGAATTTTTTTCTAAAACCAAACGCCGCGCCCCACCGTCCTAATGCGTGGACGGCTGGCGGCAACGGCGTGCTGCTTCAGGCAACTCGCCAAGCCAGCCTTATCCGATCAGGCCAGAACGCTACGCTTTTCCAGGGCTGGAGCGTTCTGGCTTTTTTTTCATGAATTTTTCGTGAATATGGATGGACACCCTCGCCGTTGCCGGCCAACACAGGCGCACATGCCTGTAGCCACAACTTCGTCAGGAAGCAAATCGTTTGCGCTGGTTGTGCCGGAAGTGGAGGTGACGGCGCTTTGGGGGATCGTGGTTCCCGCAAAGGCTGGCGGCATTCAACCACCAACATTGAGGGATGGCAAGAGCGGCTTATCTTTATCCGCGCTGTGTTACAATTTTTGGCGAGATGGAAACCTTACTCGGCAAAACTGAAACACAACTCATCGAGTTCATGCGCCAACACGGCGCAGCGCCCTTTCGCGGCAAACAGCTTTATCAGGCGCTCTATCAACGCCGCGTGCTCGACCTGACGCAACTCACCAACCTCTCGAAACCATTGCGCGAAAAGCTGAGCCAAGCCGCGCAGGCTACGCAGACGCAGATCGTCAATGTGTTTACCTCGATTGACGGCACGCGGCGTTACCTGCTGCGGCTGGGCGATGGGCAGCAGGTCGAAGCCGTCTTCATGCCCGAAGCGCGCCGCGACACCATCTGCATCAGTTGCCAGGTCGGCTGCGCGGTTGGCTGCAAGTTCTGCATGACCGCGCAACTCGGCCTCAAGCGCAACATGACCGCCGGCGAAATCGTCGCGCAGGTCATCATCGTGCTCAACGATGTTTATGGCGCAGGCGGCGAATTGCCGCACGGCACGAACCTGGTTTTTATGGGCATGGGCGAAAGCTTCCTGAATTACGATGAAGTCATGCGCGCGATCCGGTTGCTGTGCGACAAGCAGGGGTTGAACATCAGCCAGCAGCGCATCACGGTTTCAACTTCGGGCATCATCCCGAAGATCGTCGCGTTTGGGCAGGAAGCGGTCAGGCCGCGTTTGGCGATTTCGTTGTCGGGCACGACTGATGAACAGCGCACGCGCCTGATTCCGTTGAATAAACGCTACGGGCTGGCTGAGCTGATGCAAGCGTTGCAGGCTTATCCCCTGCGCGAACGCGAGCGGCTGACGTTTGAATACGTGATGCTGGACGGCGTGAACGACAACGACGCCGATGCGCGGCGTTTGGCGAAGCTGATTCACGGGCATCACCTGCGCGCCAAGGTGAATTTGATTCCGCACAACCCCGCGCCGGAGTTGCCGTTTCAATCCTCGCCGCCTGAACGCATCTTGCAATTCCAGGCGATCCTGAATGAACACGGTGTAGACGCCTTCATTCGCCGTCCACGCGGGCAGGACATTTCCGCTGCGTGCGGACAATTGGCGGCGCGGCAACAGGCGCAAGTTTGAAAGGAGTTTTATGACTGAAGTCACGTTGGATTACATCGAAGGGTTGGCTGTAAAGCTGCCAGCGGAAGCACAAAAGCAATTGATCGAACGCTTGAAGTTTCGTTTGGCGGCTAGCGCTGGCATGTCAGCGAACGGCGCCCAACTGCATTCAGCGCCGGACTTGGAGCAGGCAGTTTCCGGCGCCGAACTCGAACGTAAGCCGCGGGATTTGTACGGCATCTGGCGTGGCAAGGTTGATGACGATTTCGATATTGACAAGGCCCTCTACGAGATCCGCCACGAATGGGAAAAGGGGCTTGAGGAACTTGGGCTATGAATGGCTATGTGGCTGATACGCACGCTCTGTTTTGGTATTTGACTTCAAACCCCAGGCTCAGCGCGGTGGCCCGGGCGGCTTTCGATGAAGGCGCGCGGGGGCAGGCCCTGATCCACTTGCCAGCTATTGTGCTGGCCGAATTGTTCTACCTGAATAAAAAACTGGGCGAGCCGCTGGATTTTCCCACGACCTTCGCGCTGTTGGCGGCGAGCACACAATTCGTCTTTGTGCCATTTGAAGCGGCGGACACGCTGGATTTTACGCGGCACGCGGCAGCGCCGGAGATGCATGACCGGATGATCGTGGGTGTAACCTTGCGACTCGGCGTGCCGTGCCTCACCTGCGACAACCAGATCGTCAAGAGCCAGTTGGTGAATATCGTTTGGTAAGTTGACGCGAGCACCGCTGCTGGCGAGGTTAAGCCAATGACTGTGAATCCGAATCTTTCCCCGAAATTCCGTTCCGCTCTCAAAGCGGAACTGCCCACCTGGGTGCAAGACGGCCTCGTCAGCGCCGCGAGCGCCGAACAGCTAAATCAACGCTACCAACTCGACAAGCTCGAAAAAGAATCCTCGCGCTTGCTGGCGGCGGTGCTGTTCACGCTGGGCAGCCTGTTGCTGGGCGGCGGCGTCATCAGCTTCGTCGCCGCGCATTGGGAAGAGTTGCCGGTAGGTGTCAAGGTTGTTCTGGTGTTCGCCTTGCTGCTGGCGTTTCACCTGACCGGCTACTGGCTGCGCTTCAAACGCGACTCGCCACGGTTGGGGCACGCGCTGTTGTTTTGCGGCAGCCTGGTGTTCGGCGCGAATATCGGACTGATGGCGCAAATCTTTCATGTCAGCGGCGATTGGTATCGCGCCTATCTGGCCTGGGGCGTGGGCGCGTTGGCGATGGCCTGGGCCATCAATAGTTGGCTGACGGGTGTGTTGGCGTTGGTCACGACCTTTGTGTGGTTTGTCGGGTTTGCCGATGACGCGCACGAACGGGCGGCGACGGTCTATCCGTTTTTGCTGGCTGCGGTGTTGTTGCCGCTGGCTTGGCGCACCCGCTCACGCGTGCTTTATACGTTGACGTTTTTGGGACTCATCTGCGCGTTGCCCGTCTTGGCGGGGATCGAAAGCGATTCCGGTTTGAATGTGTTGCTGGCGTTAATGGCGGGCGGATTTGTGACTTGGGCGGCGGGCGAGTTTCAGCGCACGACGGGCAACCAGCCGGAATTCGGCAATCCCTTAGCGCTGCTGGGGCTGATTGTGCTGGCGGGGTGCGCTTACGTCTGGTCTTTTCATTACGTGTGGGATCACAGTTGGACGCAGCAATGGCGCGCGTTTTATTGGCTCTTACCCACGGGCGTCGCCTTGGCGCTCGGCGTAGCTTTGATCGTGCAAAGCTGGACGTCACCACGCAGCGAACGGCTCTTTTCTTACGCCATTCTGTGCGCGCTGCTGTTGAGTATCGTGGCGGCAATCTTGGGCAAAGGGCGCATTGCTTTGCCGACTATCGCCATGAATCTGGCGGCGCTGCTGTTTGCCGCCATCGGCATCGGCAAAGGCATTGCCGATCAGCGGCGGTTGGCGTTCTGGGCGGGCACGCTGTTTCTGGTGCTGCTGATTCTGTCGCGCTTCTTTGAATACGAGACAGGCCTGCTGCTGAAATCGGCGGCCTTTATTGGTTGCGGCGCGTTGATTCTGTTTGGCGGGCTCGCTTACGAACGCTTGCTGCAACGGCGGGAGGTGGCGCAATGAAAAAGACGGCGCTCGGTTTTGCCATGGCGTTGGCCGTGCAGGTGCTGATCCTGCTCGCGGTGCCCGCGCAAAAAATGTACACGCGCGCGACGGGCCGCGACGTCGTGCTCAAAGTCATGCCGGTTGATCCGTACAGTTTGCTCAGCGGCTATTACGTCACGCTGGGTTATGAGATTAGCCGCCGTGAGGCGTTCGCGAATCACAATGACGTGGCGTCTAACGGGACTGTTTACGCTGTCGTCGAACTGGGCAAAGACGGTGTGTGGCATCCGGCGGTGCTGGTGCCTGATTCGTTGCCGCATCCGTTGCCGCCGCACATGATTGCGTTGCGCGGGCGCGCCAGCTATGGCCGCATCGAAT
Organism: Acidobacteriota bacterium; assembly: GCA_031418175.1. GTDB lineage: Bacteria > Acidobacteriota > Blastocatellia > RBC074 > RBC074 > JACPYM01. The sequence continues at coordinate 19,465 of JANOWX010000010.1, forward strand.
ATGGCATCGAAGAGTTCTACATCCCCGAAAATAAGCGCGCGGCTATCGCCGACGATTTGCGCCAGCATCCAGACGCGGCGCGGGTCGAAGTGAAGGTGGATGCGCGGGGGAATGCGGCGCTGGTGCGCTTGCGGATTGAGGAGCGCGTCTACGAAGATTGAGGGCAACGAAAGGAAAAATCACTTATGGGTTTAGCACAACGAAAGCCTTATCTGTCAGTCGAAGAATACCTGAAGTATGAAAAGGAAAGCCCGGTCAAACACGAATATGTGGGCGGGCAGCTTTATGCGATGGCGGGGGCGAGCAAGCAGCACGCTCGCCTTGCCGGAAATCTCTTTAACCGGCTGGACGATCATTTGGCTGAGGATGAATGCGAGCCGTTCATCTCAGACATGAAGGTCTATGTTGATGAGACGCTGTTTTACTATCCGGATGTGGTGGTGGCTTGCGATGACCCCGATCCATATTACCGCCGCGAGCCTATCCTGATTGTCGAAGTTACCTCGCCCACGACCGAACGCATTGACCGGCACGAAAAGCTGCCTGCTTACAAACCCATCAAGAGCCTCAAAGAATTATTGTTCGTCGCGCAAGATCGCGTGCAGATTGAAATTCACCGGCGGCAATCCGACGGCACTTGGCAAACAGAGATACTGACTGACTTGAACGAAGAACTGCATTTGCAATCGGTCGGCTTGACCTTGCGCGTCGCGCAGGTTTATCGGCGGGTGAAGTTCGATCAAGTTGCGTGATTGCCCGTCTTTGCTGCGCCCCGCGAAATTACACGGCTTGGAAGGTTGCGAAGTGGGAAGACTTTTTCATCGCAAAGGGACAAAGGAACAAAGGGACAAAGGGACAAAGGGACAAAGTCTTATTTGGTGGTGAAGACTTGCTCTGTTTTTCAATCCTTGAACCTTTGAATCTTTGTCCCTTAGTGTTGGGAAAGGGCTCCAATGTCATAACTTTCCAAGTCGTGAAATTATCCTTGTCCTCGCTTGAACACAGGCAATGAACCAACTAACACCTGATTACATAGTCATCGGCTCCGGCGTCGCCGGTTTACGCGCTGCTGTCACGCTCTCGCAACCTCTCCCGCCAGGGGGCCGCGTCATCGTCCTGACCAAAGACCGCCTGGACGAATCGAACACCGAATACGCACAGGGCGGTGTGGCCGTGGCGCTTTCGGACGACGACGAGCTTGGGCTGCACATCGAAGACACGCTGATCGCTGGCGCTGGCCTCTGCGACGAAAAGGCCGTGCGCGTGCTGGTCGAAGAAGGCCCCAAGTACATCACCGAGCTGATCGAATGGGGCGCGCAATTCGACCGCGAGGGTGGAGAACTGGCCTTCACGCGCGAGGCAGCGCATTCGCGGCGGCGCATCCTGCACGCGCGCGGCGATTCGACCGGGCGCGAGATCGTGCGCGCGCTGATAGCGCACGCCAAAAAACAGCCGAACATTCAATTGACCGCCCACGCCGCGACAGTTGGCTTGATCGTTGAAGACGGGCGTTGCATCGGTGTGCGCTTTATTGATCCGAATGAAAGCATGCGCTGCGAGTTGTATGCGCGCGCGGTGGTGCTGGCGACGGGTGGCGCGGGGCAACTCTTCGCGCAAACGACCAACCCCAGCGTGGCGACGGGCGATGGCATGGCGATGGCGTATGCGGCGGGCGCGCTGATGTGCGATCTCGAATTCGTGCAGTTCCATCCGACCGCGCTGGCGCTGCCCGATGCGCCGCGCTTCCTGCTTAGCGAAGCCCTGCGCGGCGAGGGCGCGATTCTGCGCAACCACGCGGGCGAGGCCTTTGCCAAAAACTACGACGCGCGCGGCGAACTGGCCCCGCGTGACATTGTGGCCCGCGCCATTGTGGCCGAGATGCAACGCACGCAAACGAAATGGATGTACTTGGATTTGACGCATCTGGACGCAGCCTTCGTGCGCACGCGCTTCCCCGGCATTTACGACACGTGCATGCGTTACGGCCTGGATTTGGCGCGCGATCAGATGCCCGTCAGCCCGGCGGTGCATTACGTGATGGGCGGCGTCAAAACCGATACGCACGGGCGCACGACGCTGCCCGGTTTGTATGCGGCGGGCGAAGTCTCGTGCACGGGCGTGCACGGCGCGAATCGCCTGGCGAGCAATTCGTTGCTGGAAGGTTTGGTATTCGGCGCGCGCGCCGGCGCGGCTGCGTTGGAAGATGCGTGGCCTCTGCCAGCTAACCTGGAGCCGGAGCCGGTTGAATACGACTTGGCGCAATGGCGGCTCGATCAGCGCACCAAAGCCCAAGTGCAGGAATTGATGTGGTGGAAGGTGGGCCTGATTCGCCGCGCCGAAGAGTTGCAGCAAGCCATCACGGAGTTGCGTAAACTGGCCGCCGAGAACGTCAACGAACGCACGCGCAATTTCGTCACACTGGCGCTGCTGATGGCCGAGGCCGCGTTGTGGCGCACAGAAAGCCGGGGCGGCCATTTCCGCGCCGATTTCCCGGCGCCGAACGATGCGCAATGGCGCGTGCATTCGGCGCAGGCGCTGGGCACAGAGATCACGGCCTTATCCCGCATCAGCGAGAGCGAATGATTGACGGTGAAAAGGCCGTGCTCCTATACTCCGCTGCGCCAGTTCAAACATTCGTC
>JANOWX010000011.1:0-4034 GCA_031418175.1 Acidobacteriota bacterium
CAAACGCCCCGACTGGTTCGCCGTGGTCGGCTTGCCCAAAGAGAAATATCCGGGCATGCGGTTCAGCTATGTGGTTTGGGATGAAGCGGTGATTCCGCTGATCGTGGCCGAACTGCTTTCGCCCAGCACACAACGGAATGATCTGGGGCAGGCGCCTCGTGACGGGGACAACTCGCCGACGAAATGGGACGTTTACGAAAAATGGTTGCGCATTCCGTATTACATCACTTTCAGCCGTCACACCGATGAGGTGCGCATCTTTCGGATGAAGAACCAGCAGTATGAGGAAGTCGCGTTGGAAAACGGCATGCTCTGGGTGGCCGAGGCGCAATTGGGGCTGGGCTTGTGGCGCGGGCGCTATCTCGGTGAAGAGCGGCTTTGGTTGCGCTGGTGTGACCGCGACGGAAATTGGATCCCTACGCCAGCCGAACGCGCCGAACAGGAACACGCGCGTGCTGAACAAGAACGCGCCCGTGCTGAACAAGAAAGTGCACGCGCCGCACACGAAAGTGCACGCGCCGAACAAGCAAGTGCACGCGCCGAACAAGCAAGTGCACGCGCCGAACAAGCAAGTGTACGCGCCGCACAGGAAAGCGCACGCGCCGAACAAGCAAGTGCACGCGCCGAACGGGAGCGGTTGGAAAAAGAAACCGCCCAACAGCAAGCGCAACGCCTGGCCGCCAAACTGCGCGAGTTGGGTATTGATCTTGACCAACCTTGAACACCTCAGCCACGTGACGGTAACGCGATGAAAAAATACTCCCGCTGGCTGGCGCTCCTCTCAGCCCTCCTCGGACTCGCCCTCTTTATTTATGTCATCAAGCAAACCGGATTCGTTGAAATCTTCGCGCGAGTGCGCGGGCTGGGCGCGGGCTTCTTGCTAATTCTCGCCATCTCTTCGACGCGCTATCTCTCGCGCAGTCTGGCTTGGCTGTGTTGTATGACGCCGGCTGAACGTGAGGTCGGTGTGTTGAATCTGCTGCGCGCGCGCATCGCGGGCGAAGCGGTCGGCGATTTGACCTTTGGGCCGGTGGTGGCTGAACCGTTGAGGCTGGTGGCGCTGGGCGACAAACTCGCGTTGCGTGCGGGCCTGTCATCGCTGACGGTCGAAAACCTGGCCTATACGGTGTCGAGTTGTTTGGTCGTCGTCGCGGGCGCGACATTGCTGCTGGCAAATTTCGGGTTGGATGAATCGTTGCGCGGCGCGGTGTTGCTGGCGCTGGCGTTGGTCCTGGTGCTGGGCGGCGCGTCGGTGCTGGCGATTGCCAAACGTTGGAAGATCGGTTCGTCAATGCTGGCGTTGGCGGCTGACTTGTTTGTTCGCGGTGCCGAGCGGCGAGCCTGGGTCGAAACGCAACTCGATGAATTGCGCGCACTCGAAGATTACGCTTTCGACTTTTACGCCAAACGCACGCGTGATTTTTTGCTGGTCGGCTTGTGCGAAGCGTTTTTTCATCTGGGCGGCATTGCCGAAATCTACGCGACGATGCGTTTGATCGGCTACGAATTGACGCTGGTGACGGCCTTCATGCTCGAATCTATCAACCGCGCGCTGAACATCGCCTTTATCTTTGTACCCGCGCTGGTTGGCGTGGATGAAGCGGGCACCGGGCTGGTCGCCGAAGCGCTCGGCTTTGGCCGCCCGGCGGGTGTGGCGCTGGCGATCATTCGCAAGATTCGCATGTTCTGTTGGATCGGCCTCGGCCTGTTACTGCTGGCTGCGAGCAGGAGAAAGCGATGAGGCACCTGATCGTCAATGCCGACGATTTCGGCCTGACGCCTGGCGTCAACCGCGCGATTATCGAAGCCCACACACGCGGCATCGTGACCAGCGCGACATTGATGGCGAACATGCCCGCATTTGACGAGGCTGTGCGCTTGGCTAAGACGCATCCCACGCTCGGTGTTGGTTTGCATTTCAACATCACGCAGGGCCAGCCCGTTTCACCGCCGCACAAAGTCCGCAGCCTGTTGGGCGCCAACGGCGAATTTTTAGGATCGAGTAACAAGCTGGCCTGGCGCTGGTGCGCGGGACAGTTGCGGCGCACTGAGATCGTGATTGAGTTATGCGCACAGATCGAAACGCTGCTGAACGCTGGGCTCGCCATCACGCACGTTGACAGCCACAAACATGCGCACGTCTTGCCGCCAATCTTGACGGCGTTAGCTGAAACGCTAGGCTCCTACCAGATTCATGCGCTGCGATTGCCGCGTGAACGGGCGCACTGGGCGGCGGCCTTCGGTTCGCCCAAACTCTTCAAACAAAGCCTCACCGCCACGGCGCTGAGTTGGCTGAGCAATAGCTATCCGGAACGCTCGGCTCCGTCCGCAATACTGATAACAGACGCCTTTTTCGGTGTGACCCAAACCGGTTATTGGAGCAAAGACTGGTTGCTTGCTTTACTCGCGCGGCTGCCTGCGGGAACCAGCGAATTGATGTGCCATCCCGGCTATGACGACGGCGCGTTGAGACAGGCGCAAACACGCTTGCGGGCCTCACGCGAAAAGGAGTTGCAGTTGCTGACAGACCCTGAAATCCGTGCGTTTGTGGCCGCGCAAAACATCGCCTTGATCCACTTCGGCCAATTAAAACCGGCGTTTTGACAAGCCTCCGCTAGGCCTCGTACACTGCCCGTTCCTTGCAAGGCAAGCGCAATTCACTGAGAAACACATGGCTTTAGAACACACAGATTCCAAGCGCCCGTTTATCGGCATCACCACGCGGCTGAACCTCGTCGAAAGCACCTTTTATCTGCGGCGCTATTATGCCGAGGCCGTCGAAGCGACCGGCGGCGTGCCGGTTTACATCCCCCTGATCCCGAACCGCGAATACCTGGGCGCATTGATCGAGCGGCTGGATGGCTTGCTGCTGTCGGGCAGCAACAGCGACGTTGACCCGGCGCAATACGGCGAAGAGCCGCACCCGCGTTTGGGCCCAGTCATCCCCGAACGCGACAGCGTGGATTTGCTGCTGCTGGACCTGGCCGAGAAACGCAAACTGCCGGTGTTGGGAATCTGTTTCGGCATGCAATCGTTGAATGTATCGCGCGGCGGCTCGCTCTATCAGGACATAGATACGCAAGTGCCCAACGTGCTCAAACACGAGCAGGGCATGCCGGTGGATCGGCCTTCGCATTACCTCAAGCTCGAAGGCGATTCGTTGCTGGCGCATCTGGCGGGCGGCAAAACGATCCGTGTCAACAGCACGCACCATCAAGCCATTAAAGAAATCGGGCGCGACTTGCGTGTGATCGCTACGTCCTCTGACGATGTCATCGAAGCCGTGACCGACACGCGGCCCGACCGCTTTGTGCTGGGCGTGCAATGGCATCCGGAAATCGGCTGGGAACGCGATCAGTTTTCGCACGCGATCTTTGCGCGCTTTGTCGAAGCGGCGGGCAAGGGCAAACAGTAATCCATTCATGAATCAACGCTCCAAGTTCACCATCACACTGCTCTCCACAGCGCACCTCGTGCTCGATTCCTATTCGAGCTTTATCTTTCCGTTGCTGCCGCTGCTGGCGGTGAAACTCTCGCTGAAACCGGCGCAAATCGGCATGTTGACGCCGACGCTGATGATTACGTCGTCGCTGATGCAGCCGGTTTACGGGATGATTTCGGATCGCTATTTGAAACGTTCGATGGCGGTGTTCGGGCCGTTGATCGCGGCGGTGTTCCTTTCGTGCATCGGATTGGCGACGAGTTTGCCGATGTTGCTGGCCATCGTGATATGTGGCGGCATCGGCATCGGTTCGTTTCATCCGCAGGGCGCGGCGATTGTTGCGCGCGCGGCGGCGGTTGACGGCGGCGGCAAGCATCAGGGCTTGGTGATGTCCATCTTCTCTTCGACAGGGACGGTCGGCTATGCGCTGGGGCCGCTGATTATTGCCTTGGTCGTGAGCCGTTACGGCTTGGAACATAGCTGGTACACGCTAGGCTGGGGCTTGGTGATGTGGGCGCTGATGTTCAAGTACTGCCCGCCGCTCGAACAGGTCACGCGCCACGCCGATGCGCCTTCTTTGAGCACAGCTTTG
>JANOWX010000012.1:0-8802 GCA_031418175.1 Acidobacteriota bacterium
GGCGTTTGTCTTTTTCACCGTGCGCCTTTTTCGCCGCCTGGTATTGCTGCCATTCAGCCTTGGGCACCAGCGGTTTTTCGAGCACCGCCGACACGTGCGAATCGGGGTTGGTGAAGCTGCGCGTGCTGGCGAACATCCCGATCATCGAATAGTAGTCTTTGGTCAGAATCGGATCGAACTTGTGGTTGTGGCAACGCGCGCAGGCGATCGTCATGCCCAGCAACGCGCGTGACGTGACATCCACCTGCTCATCCCACACGTCATACAGCATCTTCATCTTGTCCTGCTGCGCGATGGCCTTCGCGCCCAACGCCAGAAAGCCCGTGGCGATGATGCCACGCTTGTTCACCTCAGCCCCATCCGGCGCGGGCAGCAAATCACCCGCCACTTGCTCGCGCACAAATTGATCGTAGGGCAGATCGTCGTTGAAGGCCTTGATGACATAGTCGCGGTACTTCCAGGCGTGCGGATAACGATGGTCTTCGTCATTGCCGGTCGAATCGGCGTAACGCGCCACATCCAGCCAATGCCGTCCCCACTTTTCGCCGTATCGTGGACTTGCCAGCAAGCGGTCAACGACTTTGGCAAAGGCGTCCGGCGCGGTGTCGGCCAGGAAATCGGCCATCTCTTTTTCAGTCGGCGGCAAGCCGGTCAGGTCATACGACGCGCGGCGCAAAAGCGTCAGCTTGTCGGCGGGCGGCGCGGGTTTCAGGCCCTTCGCTTCAAGCTTTGCCAGCACAAAAGCATCCAGCGGCGCTTTGACCCAGGCGGCATCTTTGACTTTGGGAACCGTGGTTTGGGTCAGTGGCTGAAAGGCCCAAAATGCTTTCTCTTCGTCGGTGAATTCGCGCGTGCTCTTCGGCGCGGCACTGGTTTCGGCAGGCGCGGCGGCGACAGCATTAGGCCAAGGCGCGCCCATTTTCACCCAAGCTGCGATGGCATTGACCTCGGCTTCTTTCAACTTGCCCGTCGGCGGCATTTTCAGCGTTTCGTTGTAGCCGATGACCTTCAACAAGCGGCTCTCGGTGGGCTGCTCTTTGTTGATCAGCGAGCCGCTCTCGCCGCCTTTGGCGAAACCTTCCGCCGAGGTCAGATCGAGTTGGGCCATCCGGGCTTTGGCGTTATGGCACTTGGCGCAATTGGCGAGCAGCACCGGCCTGATCTGTTTTTCAAAAAAATCCGCCGGATCGCTGCTTTGCGCCGCGACCGGCCGCAAGCTCAACGCCGCCGCCGCCAGCGCCAAACCGGCGCACAGTGTCAACACGAAAAGTTTCAACTGACGAATGTTTATCCGCATAGTTCTAACCGCCGCCTGTGAGAAAAAGGAGTTCGACCGGAGACGCTTGTATAACCGTGGCGCGCGCGGCAGTCAAGCAATTGGTCTAACCTCTTTTTGAAGGAGATGAATAATAATTCGAAAGGATGAACAGGATTTTTTCAGGATTGCCAGGCTGCGGCAGCAAAGACTTTTTCCTTCTCAACCTGTTCATCCTGAAAAAATCCTGTTCATCCTGTCGAAACGCTTTGAAACAAGATCGCTTGGATTGGTTTTGTCTGCTGTGCTGACTGACGAAATTGGCTGGGCGGCGGCGCGGTTTCAGCCCAGTCTGCTGGTACATAAAAAAAGAGCCCGCTGCTACGTTCGGTAACAGCGGGGTAAAGGTAAGGAGAGAGAAAAGTCTTCAGGAAGCTTTTATGTCTTTGGGCGAATGCGTACTGGTTTAGCTTTGCTCATCCGGCTTTTTCTTTTTGTCATCCTTCTTGTCGTCGCGCCGTTCGTCTTTCTTCTCTTTTTCGCGTTCGACGGGCCGCTCTCTTTCCTTCGGTTTATCTTTTTGGACAAGCGCCGACTCGTGCGCCGCAAAATTGACGGGTTGAGCGGCGCTGGCCACCGTCAGCATTACACTGAGCAAAAGCGCACCGCTTAGGATTTTGAATGCATTCATCATAGTTACCTCCCCTGCCCCACTTGCGTTAAGGGTTGCTGGCAATCGCGGGTAAGGGGGTGTCCGCTGCTTGCGTTTCCTGCTCAACTGCGCGCCGCGCTTGAACGGCGGCGATCTTATCAAAGTTTGTTTGACTTGGCTCGCGCAACCTCGCAGTCGCGTGGCCCAGCCTTTCATTCGCCACGCCTGCTTAGAGCAATGAATGTGCCAGATGGTTTGCGAAACTCGGCAGTCTGGTTAAGACGATGCGCTGCTTGGGTTAAACTGACTGGCCGCCCGCAAGCCGCAAGACAACCCGACATTCTTTGCCCGATTCGGTAGGCAGTCGTGAACGATTTGGTGCAAGACCGCCTTGCGAAATCTTTACTCGCGTCGTCGGCCAGAGTAGTCTGTGGCCCAGCCGTAACCGAATCCTTAAATCAGGCAATCAGGCAATCAGGAGAACACCTATGCGAATTCGCGCTGTCTTGGTTCTTTTATTCGCGCTGGCAACAGCGATGGTATCCATTAAAGCGATAGCCCAGGCTCAACGTTCGATCTCGCCCGCGCCCGACCGCCGTGCCGACGAAGGCGAAGGCCCCTTTGACCGCCTGGTCATTCGCGGCGCGACCATGATTGACGGCACGGGCGCGCCGCCGCTCGGCCCGGTTGATCTGGTCATCGAGAACAACCGCATCAAGGAAATCCGCAGCGTCGGCTTCCCCAAAGCCCCCATCCGCGAAGCCAATCGCCCGCCCAAAGGCACCAAAGAGATTGACGCCACCGGCATGTTCCTGCTGCCCGGCCTGGTGGATTGCCACGCGCACATCGGCGGCACGGCGCAGGGCACGCCCGCCGAATACGTTTACAAGCTGTGGATGGCGCACGGCGTCACGACCATCCGCGATCCGGGCGCAGGCAACGGCATTGACTGGACGCTCAAAGAACGCGAACGCAGCGCGCAAAACAAGATCGTCGCGCCGCGCATCTTTGTTTATGTGCGCCCCGGCATGAATTGGGACGGCGGCGCAATCCTCACGCCCGAAAAGGCGCGCGAATACGTGCGCTGGGCCAAGCAGAAAGGCGCGGATGGATTCAAGGTCATCGGCGGCGATGCGATCTTCGACCCTGAGATTATCGCGGCACTGCTCGACGAAGCGAAGCAACAGCAGATGGGCACGACCACGCACATGGCGCAAACCGGCGTCGTGCGCACCAACGTGATCCAAGCCGCGCGCCTGGGCATGGGTTCGATGGAGCATTGGTACGGCTTACCCGAATCGCTCTTCGCCGACCGCCAGGTGCAGGACTTCCCGCTCGATTACAACTACAACGACGAACAGCACCGCTTCGGCCAGGCAGGCCGGTTGTGGAAACAGGCCGCGCCGCCCTTCAGCAAGAAGTGGAATGAGATCATGGACGAGTTGATCAAGCTCAACTTCACGCTCGATCCGACCTTTACGATTTACGAAGCCAGCCGCGACCTGATGCGGGCCATGCGCGCCGAATGGCACGACCGCTACACACTGCCCTCGCTCTGGCGCTTTTACACCCCCAGCCGCGAGGCGCACGGTTCTTACTGGTTTTACTGGACGACGCAGGACGAGATCGAATGGAAGAACAACTATCGGCTGTGGATGACGTTTGTTAATGAGTACAAGAATCGAGGCGGGCGCGTCACGACGGGTTCGGATTCGGGCTTCATCTACAAAACCTACGGCTTCGAGTACATCCGCGAGTTGGAGCTATTGCAGGAAGCCGGCTTCCATCCGCTCGAAGCGATTCGCGCGGCGACCTTCAACGGCGCCGAGTTGTTATCGCAACAGCAAAACCGCCCGATGGAATTCGGCGTGATTCGTCCGGGCAAGCTGGCCGATTTGATCCTGGTGCCCGAAAGTCCGGTGGCGAATTTGAAGGTGCTTTACGGCACGGGTGCAATTCGGCTGAACGATCAGACGGGCCAAGTCGAACGTGTCGGCGGTGTGAAATACACGATCAAGGACGGCATCGTGTATGACGCGAAAAAGCTGCTGGCGGATGTTGAAAAGATCGTCGCGACGGCTAAGGCTGCTGAAAAGACTGCGCCTGCCAGTGGTAACGGAACAACAGCGGCACCACGACAATAAGTTACGAAGAAAGGGAACTGATGAGCAAACAATTCAAAACGTTTCACTTTGAAAGCCCGTATGCTGAGGCGCGGGTTGACTCCCCGCAAATGCTAAGCGACTTAGTCGCTCACCTGACAAAGCAATTTGGCAGCAGAGAGCAGGCTGTTGCTTACCTATCAAACGCACACTCGCAAAACTTGTCAGCCACGATTACCGCCTTCGGCTACAGAGATATTTACACGAGTGTGCCCATGCTAGGCGAATGGCTGTCCGATCAGGGCATCACGCTTGAGTGACTACACAGACGTTTTCATAGGAGCAAATGTATGTCTGTAGAAGTTGAAAAAGCCATCGCCCTATTGAACGAGTCTGAAACTGCACAAGCAGGCAGTCCACATCAACAGATTATCCAGCACACTGAGAAGTTTGCTGAGGCTATGCTGATTTTGCGCGAATACGTAGAAGAGCACCCAGACTCTCCTGAGCTTCAGCGCATTGAAAATCTCCGACTTAGTCATACCCGAAAACTGCTTAAAGAACTCCCTTCCACAGTTGGATATGATGCAGGACACTGGTGGCGCTTTTTCGCCTGCCTCTTGCTTTCAAAAAAAGAGTTGGACGCTCTCAAAGAGAGGGAATCTCAGATTGCAATGCTATACGAGGACTTTATTTCAGTTTACGTCAACGGCCTAGATGATGTGTGTGGACTTTTAGAAGCACTTGACGATGGTTTTTTACAAAGGTATTGCATAAATTTAGATGTGATCAATGAACTCAATCGTCTCACGAAAGAACGAGCAAATAGAGAGGAAGATAAAATGACGAACGAAAACGAAGACGAACTGACCAAAGACCTAACCGAAGACATGAGCGACAGCGAAAAGCTAACTTGATTTGGCTGCCTACTTGATACTCACCCGCACCACATTCGCCGCCTTCCCATCCACCAACAATGCGACTTCAACCTCACCGCGTCCAATCAGCGAGCGCGGCAAACGCGCATTGAGTTGATCTACTCCAATCAATCCGCCCTGCGCGGCGGCAAAGTTCACGGGCGCATTCACGCCGCCAACTTTCACCTCAACGTTGTCGAGCGCCGCGCGCGCACGCCAGCCGCTCCCGAAGATCACCAAAAACACCTGATCGCTGACCGCACCCAGATCAATCGGGCGCGGCACGAAACGGTTTTGCTGCGCGTCGAATTGGCCGATGGCCTCGTAACTCTGCGAGCCATCGGCCTTCACGCGCAGCGCCACCGCCGCGACCAAGCCTTTGCCCGTCGCGTTGGCCGTAAACAAACCCGGCGCGGTCGTGCCGATTTGCACCGTGCTCAGGCTGGTTTCGCCGCTGGCATTCGTGATTGTGACAGTCGCCAAACCGCGCGCCGTGCCAACCGGGATTTGATAATTGACCTGCGTCGGCGAAACGAAGTAGAGCGGCGCGGCACGTTCAACACCGAGACCGTCTTTCACCTTGACCGAGGTGCCGCCCAACGTAGTCGGCAATGAAGTCGTAGCCGCCGCAGTCGTGTTAGCCAGATTGCTGCCGAACGCGGCGACGATGGATTCGGCGGCCAGCAGCGCGTCGTTATAACTGGCGGCGGAAAGATGCACCGCGCGTTTGATCGGCGTCGGATATGCCGTGCGGTACCAACGCAACAGGTCGCGCAAGGCTTGCGGCGGATTGGTGGGCGCGGGCTGATGCATGACCACATCGGTCGTGTTCAAGCCGTGGCAATTCGTGCATGAACGCATCTCGCCCGGTTGCAAGGTCAGCCAGTAACGTTCGCGCACGACCCCTTCACCATTCGGTTTCGTCAGTTGCCACGTCAGCGCGCGGCGGGCCGGGACAAAGGCCGCGATGCTGCCATCGCTGGCGACTTGCACGCTGCCGGGTGGCGCGTTGGGCACATTCGGCAACAAACTGTCGTGCTGGATTTGGGCGATGGGGCGGCGTCCTCTGGTGTAGCCGTTGTAGCCGCGCACCAAATCGCCTTGCAGGAATTGAAAGTACTGCACGTCCACCGGCGTGGCGTTCGGCTCGGCGGTTTGCACGCCGCCCACGACGCGCAAGTTGTAATCCTGCTGTTTGTCGGCGCGGCGCGTGACGTTGCGGCTGACGACTAAGGCCAGATTCCGCGCTTCCAGAAAGGTTCTGAACTGCTCAATCCCGGCTTGCCCGCCGAGTTCCTGTTGCAGGATGTTGGCTTCAATCTCTGGTAACGGCGTATGCAGCTTGGCGGGACGCGCGCGCGCGCGGACTTCGACCGGGTCTAACTCCCAAAGCTGGCCGCTGTAATTCAATTGCGTGTACGTTTGATTGTCCCAGTAGGTGATCGTTTTGGTGATGCCGTTGGGAATCAAGCGCGCGCTGGGCAGCCAGTACGCACCGGCTTGCGCGGGCCGCGTCATTCGCACCAAACGGAAGTTGTAACGTGAACTGAGCGGCTGTCCGGCAGGCTTGTCGGCATACGTCGAAGTCGTATGCACCGCGATCAACGCGCCGGTCGAGAGCGGCGTAGGGTTGCGGAAGAGGCCGGCGTGATTGGGCGGCGGCGTTTGGCCGTCGGCCAGGTACGAGCGCGTGGCCGGGTCGGTCAGATATTCAAATTGCATCTGCTCCGGATTGGCCGTCTTCGGCGCATTGAGCGCGATGATCTGCCCGGCGGCGTGCGTGCTGAATTCGGGCGCGTTCGTGCCGATGAAATAGCCGGGCCGCAACGGGTCTTCTTTGAGCTGCAAAAAGCTGAGCGAAGTGCGGCGCGTTTCGGACGCGATGAATTCAGGCAGGCCATCGTGCGACGCATCGAAATAGCTCAGCAATTCGTGCCGCCCGATGTGATTGAGCGTCTCCAGTTCGGTGCCGTCTTCATTCATCTGCCACGGAAAAAACTGGTTGATCGTGTGGCGGCGATTGTAACTCCCGCCCGGCACGCGCAGCGGTTCAGGGAAAACCTCAGGCGCGCTGCTCAGCTTTTCATCGCTGTTTTCCGAAGCGAAATTGAACGGCTTGTATGTGTCCGCATCGTATTCGTTTTGCTGATCGCGTTGCAGATGATCCCAACGCGTGAAGACTAGCCGCCCATCCGCCGCGATGATCGGCGTAAAATCGCCCGACACCGCGTGATCCAACAGCCGCACGTCCGAGCCATCGGCATTCATTGACCAGATGCCCGTGTTGGTCGGCTGCGATTCGTATTCGTCGAGTTGCGGATAACTGGCCTTGTCGCCATTGCGCGGGCGATCCGAGGTGAAAATGATGCGGTCATCGCTGCCATACAACGGCGAGACGTTGTTGCTGTCGCTCGGTTGCGGCAGGCGCGTGAACTTGACCGGTTCGGCTTTGCCGAGGCCGGTGACTTCGTAAAGCTGGTAGTAAACCGGCGCGTAGTCGTCTTTGGTCGTGCCGCCCGTGGCGATGGAGACCAAAGCTTTCGCGCCCGACCAATGCACGCTCGGTTCGCGCACGGTGATCTCTTCGCCAGCCTTGGCGCCCAGCCCAGCCGCCTGCGTCAGATTGCGCAGCGCGCCGTCGCTGTAGCGAATCCACAAATCGCCGCCGCGCGGGGCGAGTGCGGTGCGCGGCTGATGATTGCCAAAGACGGCGTTGACCGAGATGAAATCCGCGCCAAACGGCGGCTGCGTCACAAACATGATCGCGGGCAAATCATTTTGCGCCCCCGCCGGGGCAGTTCCGCGTATGAGCAGATGAAATCCAAAAATTATGGCGAGCAAAACCGGCAACACGAACAACCGTTTGCCGCGCGTGACAAAAGCACTAGGCATAAAACGCTCCCTAAAGAATCGAATGAATTGTCAGGGGATGCTACGAGGAAAGTCGTGAGGGATGAGCAACGTTCGGGGTGCCAAAAGCGTGCGGATTGTGCGGGATGACTACGGCTGCCGTCAACCATTCAACCATTGAATGATCCAAGCAAACAAAGTACGAAATATTTAGTAGTTTGAAACGTAGGCCAGCGCAACGTCACATACTGCCGCCCATGAAATCGAAATTGATAGGAGAACAGCAAAACATGAATGCTGAAGGCTTGTCCTTTGTGATGATGGAAGACCTGACCAAAGCGTTCCGCAACGGCAGCGTCGAAACCCCCGTGCTCACCGGCGTTGATCTGGCGATACAGCCGGGCGAATTCGTGGCCGTGCATGGCCCGTCCGGCTGCGGCAAATCCACGCTGCTAGCGATTATGGGGCTGCTCGATTCGGCCTCGGGCGGCGTGTACTGCTTGCGCGGCCAGCCGGTGCAAAGCCTGAAACTGGCCGACCGCGCGCGTTTGCGCAACCAGGACATCGGCTTCGTTTTTCAAAGCTTCAACCTGATCGGCGATATGTCAGTGTTTGAGAATATCGAACAGCCGTTGAGTTACATGAACGTCAAAGGCAGCGAGCGCAAAGAGCGCGTGACCGGCGCGCTGGAACGCGTCGGCATCGCCGACCGCGCGCGTATGCGGCCCGGTCAACTGTCGGGCGGCCATCAGCAACTGGTCGCCATTGCGCGCGCCATCGTTTGCAAACCGGCGATCCTGCTGGCCGACGAACCGACCGGCAATCTCGACTCGGCCAGTGGCGCAGCGGTGATGAAGCTGTTGAAAGAACTGCACGCCGCCGGCACCACGATCTGCCTGGTCACGCACGACGCGCGCTTCCTGCATCTGGCGGATCGGCGCGTCAAGATGCTGGATGGCAAGATCGTGCGCGAACATTGATTGCTACTGTAAATTCGGCCAGCAGGTGTTCAGAGTTCAAGCTACA
>JANOWX010000013.1:0-12695 GCA_031418175.1 Acidobacteriota bacterium
GCCGCCGTCTTATTCTTCAACAAATCAGCTTTCGAGAGCACCGCGATTTCGATCCCCTCCACTTGCACCACGACACGCGTTGCCCACGCCTCAGCAAAGGTCACGCCGTCAATGGCCGTGATGATGTCTATCCGGCACGGCACGACGCCGAACTGCACGATCAAATCGGGCGCGGTGAAATCTTCTTCTTTCACGCCGAACAGCGGCGCGCCGAAGCGCTTCAGTGCTCGCAGAATCTTTTGCGCGTTCTCCGGCGTGTTCCTGACCCAGATGTCTATGTCGCCTGTTGAACGCAAGTAACCGTGCGCCGCCAGCGCATACGCGCCCACGACGATGAACTCAACCGCTTCGTCGCGCAAGCACGACAACATGTCTCTGTAATCTTGGTTCAGCATCGAGCTTCTCCTTGAAGGCCCAGACATTGAGCGTCAATTGCCACATCATCCCCAGCAACTCTTGGGGAGACTTGCCCCGCAAATCATCTTCCTGCTCGGCCTCGTGCAGAGCTTTCTTTCTGACGATCATTTCTCGCATCTTTTGCTGCTCCTCTATTTCTTATCCAACAACGTCACCCGCCAATTCGCCGTATTCGCCTGCACACTTGGCGTGTACATCAACTCCGCCCGCGCCGGCGCGGCGCGAAAATCGCCCGGCGTGATGACGCGCAGCGCGTACTGGAACACGTCGTCGCCGTCGAAATAATTCACGAACAGCGCCGTCCGCTGATCGCGGAATTCGCGCGAGCTGTACCAGTTCGACCATTTGCCATCGCTGTAATTCAGGTCAAGGCCGCTGACGCGTTCGACCTGTTCGCAACCCGCCGGAATCGGGTCTTCGATCATCACGTAACGACCTTTATTTCCCTGCACACGCAGCTTCGAGACGATCAGGTCGCCTGAACGCAGTTCGCCGGTCAGCGGCTCTACCGTCCATTTGTTGTCGTTCACGCGCAAGCGCAGGTATTCCCGCGTCAGCCGCAAGCCACCCGCCGATTGCGGCGCGACGTTCTGGTCGTTGGTGTAGTAATCCAGCGCCGACGACACATACAAAGTCCCGCGCCCCTGTTTGACGATGCGCAGTTGGTTGGAGCCGCCCAGCGCGACGCCTTTGCGTTCAAAGACCAGTGCCTGCCCGCTCGACACATCGGCGGCGGTGAAGCGTTTGGTGTTGATTTGTTCGCCGTTCAGATAAATCTCGACCGTGTAATCGGGCGCGAGTTCGCGGCTGGCTTTCAGGTAATCAATCAAGCCGAAGATCGCAAAGGCCGTGTGTTTGGTGGATTCCCAGTAATAGCCGTTGCGCCGGTTGCTGACCAGCCAGCGCGCGGCTTTGGACAAGACCGGGCTGTCGGGTTTGAGTTGCGCGAGGGCCTTTATCGAAAGCGCCGTTGCTTCGGTGTTGTTCTCTTCGGTGAAATCGAGCATGGGGCGGCGCACCGATTCCCAATGCGCGTCGAGTTCATTGCCGCGCGCGGATTTTTCGATCTCGCCGGCGACTTGCTCAGCGCGGCCTTTGTCGCCGCGCGCGCGCAGGGCCAGCGCCAGCAGCGCGCGTCCATACGGTTGCAGGTTGCCGCGTTTGCCGAACAGGTCGAGCACGAAGCGCGGGTCTTCCTCCGCGCTCGCATTCAGCGCGTAAACCAAGTAAGCGCGGTCTTCCAAATCAATCGGCTTGCCCTCTTCGTTTTTGTTCGCGTCGAGCAATTTCTTGATGCGCTCGCGCCCTTGATTGAGCCGGTAATTTTCGACCGCGAAGCCCGCGCCGCGCGCCATCTGCAAGCCATCCACGACGTAGGCGGTCATGAACGGATCGGTCGGATCGTCCTTCCACCAGCCCCAGCCGCCATCATCGTGCTGATAGCCATACAGCCGATCCAGGCCCTTCTGCACCTTCTTCTGCAACAACCCGGTGTCGCGGATCGAAGTCGTCTTGACCTCTTTCAGCGCCTGCGCCACGACGACGTTGGGCAGGAAGCTGGACATCGTCTGCTCGGTGCAGCCATACGGGAAGCCGGTCAGGTAATCCAACGCGCCAAACAGCGATGCCGCAATTGAGGGCGAAGCTTCGACGCGCAGCGTGCGCGCCAGCGAATTGGCGTTGCTGGGCAAATCGAGCGAGATGACTTTTTCCGCCGCCTCTTCCGTCAACGTCGTCACGCCGCTTTTATGCTGATGCAAGCCGCCCGGCACGATGGGCAGCGGCAATTCGACGCCGTCCGACTCCTCGTTGGTCTTGGCCGTCGCCAACAAGCTGATGCTGCCGGTTTGCGGTGCCTGCACGCGCCAATCCACGCGGCGCTCGCCGTTTTGCGGAATGGTGAGCGTCTGTTTGGCCGCGTTCAACAACTGCGCGCCGTTGACCTGCAATTCAATCTCCGCCGCTTTGTCCGAACTCAGATAGTTGTGCACGATGCCGGAAATCGTGACGGTGTCGCCTTCGGTCAGGAAGCGCGGCGTTTCGAGCCGCAGGATCAGGTTCTTGCGCGCGAGCACTTTGTTGATGCGCGAACCGACGCGCAGATCGGCCGTCACCGCGCGCGCCGTCGCCCGCCACGTCGTCAGGTTGTCGGGCAGCTTGTCCAGCTTGACCGTGGCCTTGCCGTCCGCGCCGGTCACGACATCGGGCTGCCAATAGGCGGTGTCTTTGAAATCCTTGCGGATGGTCGGCTCGACGAGTTGCCCTTCGTTTTTGAAATCGGCGAGTTGGTACGACGGCTTGTTCATTGCCAACTGCATCAGCTTGTCGCCGCTGTAGCCGGTGAATTCAAAGGTCGTCGAAAATGTCGTCTGCACCGAGTTGTAGCGCCGCCCATAAAACGCGCGGCGGATGTCGCCCGCTTGGTCGGGCTGCACGCTGTAAATCGCCTCGTCCACTACGCCCAAACTGATCTCTACGCCGGGCGCGGGCGAACCGTCGGCGTTGCGCGCGAGGATGGTGTAAGACGCGGGGTCGCGCGGTTTGTACTCCTTCTTGTCGGGGATGATTTCCAGGTTGAGGAACTTGTCTTTGGCCGGCACGCTCAGCATTTTGTCGCTGGTGAAAAGCTCGCCGTTCTTGACGAAGGCCACGCTCAGATAGACGTTCGGCGTATAGCGGTCTTCAATGGGCACGTCAAGCATGGCCGCGCGTCCGGCCACGTCTACGCGGCGCGCGGTGATGACGCGGTTGAGTTCCGTCGTCACCAGCAGATGCGTCTGTTCGCTCGGCAGCATCACCAACACGTGCGCGGTCTCGCCCGTCTTGTAGGTCTTCTTGTCCGGCACCAGCTTGATCTCGTCCCAATCGCGGTAGGCCGTGTCGGCCCACCGGTTGTTGCGGTCGGTTGAATAGAGATAGCCGCCTTCGGAGCGAATCTGTTTGCCGTTCTCGGTGATGAGCGTGTCAATGGCGATGTAGCCGACGATGGGAACTTTGTATTCGTAGACGGCCTCGCCCTGCGCGTTGGTCATGACTTCGCCAGTGCTCAGTTCGATCTTGTTGACCTTATATTCATAGTGCTTGTAACCGTCCTCGTTCTTTTCGATGCGGTCATAGCGTTGTTCGTAAAACTTGAGCGTGACTTTGGCCGCGACGGGCTTGCCTTCGTAATCGCTGGTCTGCACCTTCAGCCGCGCGCTGTCGCCCTGATAGTAAACGTAACGTTCGGGGCGCGCGCTCGCCACCACGTTGCCGCGCGTGCCGGTGAAGGAGGCCTTGCCTTGCTCCTCGCGCCGTGATGAATCGGTGACCTGCGCTTCCAGCCGGTAGGTGTAATCGTGCGCATCCTTGGCGTCGGGTTGCGGCACTTCAAACGTAACTTCGAGCTTGCCGTTGGCGTCGAGCCGCGCTTCACCTTCCTTCACCATATCGTTGCCGTAGCCGTAATCGTCGCCATCGCTCTCTTCGCCGCTGTCGGCTTCGCCCAGCCCATCGTCTTCGGCGGCCCACCACCAGCGGTAATAGCGCGAACGGTAGACGTACCATTTCACCTCGGCATTCGCCACGGGCGCGCCGAAAAAGTATTTGGCCTCGACGGTGAACTTGGTCTTTTCGCCCACGCCGACGAACTGTTTGGGCGTCGCGACGCGCACCTTGTATTCCGGCTTCTTGTATTCCTGCACGTCGAAATTGCCCGTCAATTCAGTCTCGCCGTCTCCTGCCCCCAGATGGGCCTTGATCGTGTAATAGCCGAGCTTCGCGCTCGCGGGGATTTCGACCTCGCCACTGAAGGTGCCGCGTCCGGTCAACGGCAATTCCTTTTCCAGCAGCTTGCCGCTGTCGTTGTCCTCAATGCTCACGCGCACGGTGCGGTCGCGGAAGAGTTCGTAGCCGTTCTCACCCAGCTTGCGCACGATGCCTTTGAAATAGACCTTTTGTTCGGGGCGGTAGACGGGCCGGTCGGTGTAAATGTAACTCGCCGCCTTGCCCGAATCGCCGCCGAATTCGTCTTCAAAGTAGTACGGCTCCAAGCCCGAAATGGCGAACTCTTCGTTGCGCAGCGCCATCACCAGAAAGTCGGCGCTCTCGGTATTCGGACTTTCTTCTTCGACCGGCTCCGGCTCGCCATTCGGACGCGGCGTGGGCGTCGGCGTGGCTTTGGCCTTCGGTTCTTGCAGTTTGGTTTTCAGGATGCCGTTTTTGTCGGTGACGCCCTGCGCGACGGTCTGGCCGTGGCGGACGACTTCGACACGCACGTCGCCGCGCGGTTCGCCGGTCTTGCGGTCAATCGAATAGATGAGCAGTTCGCCCGCGTGCGTCGTCTTGTTGATCGTCGCCAGGTCAGTCACGACGGCGATGGTATAAGCGCGCAGCTTGTCGTTGACGACTTCGATCAGATAGACGCCCGGTTTCATCGTGCCCAGATTGACCATGCGCGTGTCGTACTGGTTTTCGAGCGGCGTCAATTTTTGGCGGAAGGTGCGGATTTTCTGATCGGGATTCAGCAGCGGCACCTTGGCGAAATCGGCCTGCTCGCTCGGCCCCTGTTCGCCCGCGCGGAATTGATCGTTGAAAGCCGCCCGCGATTCGCGCCGCAGTTGGTTGCGGACGTAATTCTTGACCGAGTAGAAAATGCCCGTCTTGAACTCGCGCAGCCTGTCGAGCATGGACGGCTTGGCCTGATAGGTCGTAGCGACCTCGCTGCGGTCGGCCACGCCCATCTGGTGCGGGTTGTCGAGTTGCTTGAAAAACTTGACCGGGTCTTTGATCTGATAGACGCGGAAGTCGAGATAGTTGACCGCCTGATAGTTGATGTAAATGCGCGTCCGCTCGCTGGCGCCGTAAGTGCGGTTGGTCGAGAGCGAGAAATTGGGCTTCACGTTGGGACTGGGTTGCGGCGCGGCGTTGGCGGGTGGCGCGGGTTGTTGCGCCTGCGCGCGCGGACGAAATGTTGCCAGCGCCAATGTTGCGGCAATAACCACCAGATAAACTGTGATAACCGTGAAATGATTTCTTAGCTTCATAATTCGACTACTCCGTCTCAACAAAACCGCTTCTGCATTGGCCCTGAAGGGGCCCGATTGAATAGCCGGGGGCAACGCCCGGGGAACGCGCGGCGTATTGATCCGGCCCTGAAGGGGCCGCATCAGACATCAATCCCACAAATAGCGTTCGTCATATTCGACGCCATACTGTTGCAACAATTCAATCAACTCGTCTTCAAATTTCACCTGCTGGTGATGAATCTTTTGTTTTGCCAGATACGCCCGCACGTGCGGGACTTGCGCTTGCCCCAACGAAAACGCGCCATATCCATCCTGCCAATGAAATCCGGCGCATTCGCGCCCTTTGGTCTTGAGCCATTTGGAAGAGTCCTGTTTCAAATTCTGCAAGAGGTCTTTCAAGGCGATGTTTTTCGACAGCGAAACCAGCAGGTGCAGGTGATTCGCCGTACCGCCTGACGCTAACAATACCGATTGGTGATTGGCCGCGATACCACCGAGATAGGGGTAAAGCTCCGATTCGATTTCTGGCGTAATCAAGTCTGCGCGGTGTTTGGTTGAGAAAACAATGTGCACGAGCAAGCTGGTTAAAGTTTGTGCCATTGCGAACCTCCTAACGTCAGGTGCGGCCCCTTCAGGGCCGATGATCTACTCACGCTCTTCCGGGGGCGTTGCCCCCGGCTATTGAATTGCGCCCCTTCAGGGCGGGGGCAGGCCACTTACTGCAATATCTTCAACCGGTAAAACCCCAGAAAGTTTTTATTGCTCTCCAGCGGTCGCCAGCGCCTGTCCGGGTGCTGTTCCAACACGGACAACCGCACCTTCTTCACCTCGCCTTTATCCTCCGGCGACGCGCCCGTGTGATAGACGACCCAATCATGCGCGCCTTCATTCGCGTGGCGCGCCTCGCCCAAAAAGATCATCACGTGATAGGGATACTTTTGCACCCAGGGCTGATGATAAAAGAGCAGGTCGCCCGCTTGCGCGCGCCGCCAGTCGCGGCTGACAAAGCTGGCGTTGTAGTTTTTCAGCGTGCGCGCATCGGCGAATTCAGACAGCTTGCCGTTGTTCAAATCGGCTTCCGCAAACGAACCGAAGTCGGCGCG
The DNA here is from genome assembly GCA_031418175.1 of Acidobacteriota bacterium. Classification (GTDB taxonomy): domain Bacteria; phylum Acidobacteriota; class Blastocatellia; order RBC074; family RBC074; genus JACPYM01. The sequence continues at coordinate 6,527 of JANOWX010000013.1, forward strand.
AAAGAGCTTTTCGCCCACGGGCGAATGGTCGAGCGTGTAGGCGCGCACATCCGGCGCGACCGGCTCGATACCATCTCCCATCGCTTGAAACCAGGCGCGGTCGTGCTTGCGCAACGCTTCGCGCCAAGCGAAGCGCACCAAGCCGGCGCAATCGCGCTGTTCGGCATTCCATTGCGTGCTCAAGCGGGAAAACTGCAACTCGGCCAGCGCGGTGAACCAGCGCCGGAAGCTTTCGCGGTCGGCAAACGAGCGCAACTCCACTGCGTCGGGCAAGCCATCGGCATCCTCATCATTCCAGCTAAGTTTCGGAGCAGGCGCAGTGGCGCGTTCGGTGCGCGCTTGCGGCGGCTGGCCGCAAGCGAGCAAGCCCAGGCTGAAAACGAGCGCGGCCCACCAATATCGCTGGCCTGTGGCCTGAATTGATGGATTGACAGTTGTGGGACGTGGCTCGTGCTGCATCACTCGTTCAACCTTAACCGGTTGCGCCTGTTGAGAAGGGGGAATCCGTTTGTTTGCTTGCGGCGCCTACTATAAGCGCGTGGCGGCGGCCCTGCCAATAGCGCCAAAGGGATTGGATTGTTCCTCGTCCCTCCTCCAACGCCAGCCCCTGGCGCTGCACCGCCGCCACGCCACGCATCATCGCGCGTTTGCGGGTCGCTGCCTACGCGGCCACCTTCCTTGCCAAGCTGTGGCTCGCCACAGCTTGTTGCGTAAATGGTTTATTCGTTCGGGCGCTTGCGTTCACTGGCCCGCCCTCGCCTACAATGGGCGTGCAATGAGACTGAAAAGCCAGCGCAAAACTTCGATCATCTTTTTCACCGCCCTGGGCGCGTGCCTGGTCGCGCTGGCGGCGGCGTTGAATGTCGGCTGGGTCATCCTCAACTGGCGCGAAGTCGCCTTGATGATGGCCGGCGTGATCTTTTTTATCGTCATCATCGCGGGGCTGGTGCTGAACACGATCTTCCTGATCCGCGAGATTCGCCTCAACGAACAGCACGACAGTTTCATCAACGCCGTCACCCACGAATTAAAAACGCCGATTGCCTCGATCCGGCTGTATCTGGAAACGCTGCAAACGCGCGAGGTGGACGAGGCCAAACGGCAGGAGTTTTACCGCATCATGCTGGCCGACAGCGACCGCCTGCTTCACACGGTCGAACAGGTCTTGCGCGCCGGACGCACCGGCCACAGCCAGCGCCAGATTCAACAGGCGGTGATTGAATTCAACGACCTGGTGCGCGAATGCCTGGAACTGGCGCGCATGCGTTTGAACCTGTCAGAGACGGCGTTGCGCTTCAAATCCAGCGTCCCCAGCGGCGAAAAAGCCTTGGTCAAAGGCGATCCTGACGAATTGCGCGCCGCCATCTCGAACCTGATAGACAACGCGGTCAAGTACTCTGACAAGCGGCTGGACATCGCCGTTGAACTGGCCACGCCCACGCCCAAACAAGTTGTGTTGCGCGTGAGCGACCAGGGCATCGGCATTCCGCGCGAACAGCTCAAACGCATCTTCAAACGCTTTCACCGCGTGCCGCGCCGCGTGGCCATGGCGATCAAAGGCAGCGGCCTGGGCCTGTTCATCGTGCGTTCGGTGATTGATAAACACGGCGGCAAGGTGTTTGCCGAAAGCGCGGGCGAGGGCCTGGGCAGCACCTTCACCATCCAATTGCCGCGCCTGCCGGAATTGCGCGCCAAGCCGGCAGCCAGGTTGAACAAACCGGAATTGGACAAAGCGGAGGCCGCACAATGAAGCGTGTCTTGCTGGTCGAAGACGAACAACATCTGGCCAATGGCTTGCGCTTCAATCTGGAAGCCGAAGGTTACAGCGTCGAGATTGCCCCCGATGGCGAAACGGCGTTGCACCTGCTGCTGCAAAAAAAACAGCCGTTCGACGTGGTCTTGCTCGACGTAATGTTGCCTGGCAAAAACGGCTTTGAAGTGGCGGCGGAGTTGCGCGCGGCGGGCCAGTTCGTGCCCATCCTGATGCTGACGGCGCGCGGCCGCGCGGAAGACGTGCTGAGCGGTTTTGAAGCAGGCGCGGATGACTATCTGCCCAAGCCTTTCGAGTTGAGCATCCTGCTGGCGCGGCTGGGCGGATTGTTGCGGCGGCATCAATGGCTGCGGCATCAATGGCTGGATCAGGCGCGTGGCGAAACGCCGCCGAGCACAGCATCCAATGACGCCGCTGAAGCCGAACCGGCAGTCTTTCATTTTGCGGGCAAGACGATTGATTTCGGCGCGCTGGAATTGCGCCTCGGCACGCGCACCGTGCAATTGACGCTGATGGAAGCCGACCTGCTGCGCTATCTGATCAAACACGAAGGCCAAGCCGTTTCGCGCCGCAACCTGCTGGAAGACGTGTGGGGCTTGCACGAAGACACCGACACGCGCGCGATAGACAATTTCATCGTGCGCCTGCGCCGTTACATTGAGGCCGAACCCTCACAGCCAAAACACCTGCTGACCGTGCGCGGCGTGGGATACCGGTTTGTTGCGGGAGAAGAGCGACCGGACAAGTAGCCACAAAAAAGCGCATAAGGCGCAAAAGGTTTTTTTACCAGCTTGAATCGGTCTGGCTCCCTTTTGCGTCTTATGCGCTTTTTTGTGGCGGCCAACTCACCACTTCACTTCCTGCCCTAATTCGCGGAAGCGTTTCAGCTTCATATTCAAGGTCTGCACCCGCAAGCCGAGCATGGCCGAAGCTTTGGTTTGATTGCCGCCGGTCTGGCGCAACGCGGTTTCGATCAGCGTGCGTTCGTAATCATCCACCAACTGCGGCAGATCAACGCCCGTGCCGGGGATCGCCCGCAACGTCGCAAACCGCAACCGCGCAGGCAGCAACGCTTCATCAATCTGTTGCGGCGGCGTGGAGGCGAGGGCGGATTCCAGCACCGCTTCCAACTCGTCAAGATTGCCCGCCCAGTTGTATTCCGTCAGCACACGCATCGCCGAGGCAGAAAACTCGTGCTGCCCTTTACCCAGCTTGCGGGCCAGGCGTTCGACCAGATGGCGCGCCAGATAGCTAATGTCTTCGCTGCGTTCGCGCAACGGTTTGACGGTGAAGCTGTACGGTTTGAGCAATTCGACCAAACCATACGCGATGCGGTTTTCGGCCTTCATCCCGGCCGGGTCGTATTCGGTGGCAAAGATCAAGCGTGGCCCTTGCGAACGCCCGCTGTGCGCGCGCCAGCGTTGTTCTTCAAGCTGCGCGGCAAAGCGCTGTTGCAAAATCGGCGGCAGGCTCGTCAGTTCGTTGACAAAAATCGTGCCGAGCGGATTGCTCTCGATCATCCCGCGCGTGCCGAACAACAAGGTGTGCAGGGCCTCGCTGCTCAAGCCATGCGCGTTGACCGACATAAAAGGTTGCGCCCAATTCGCGCTGGCCTGATGCAGCACGCGGGCGACCACTTCCTGGCGCAAACCGCGTTCGCCGATTAATAACACCGCCCCGCCGAGTGGGCGCTGGGCGGCCTGCACGCCGATGAACTCTTTGAGCGCGGCCACATTCGGGCTCACGCCGATAAAACATTCGGATTGTTCGAGCGCCGGGTTGCGCTGCGTATTGACCAGGGTCAAGGCCGGACGCGGTTGCAAGGCGGGCCTGACAGTTGGGACGGTTTGGACTGCTTCTGCGCTTTTCATTGGTGTTACCTCTACCTCATCTTCTCTGTGAAAGGTCTGTGAAAGGTCTGTGAAAGGAACTTGTTTGGATATGTCTACTGCCGCGTGCGGCAGTGTGTTGAAGAAAATAGTCCGGCCAGACTTAAACAAACTCTGTGCCAGCTATACTGCTGAAGCTAAGTACGCAGGAGACTGAAGCTTGAATGCAGCCGGCTGTCTGGTTTGCCTCGTAGCTTGTCCGCTTCCGGGATTGGCCTTGTCCGGTAGCGAACTCAAGCCAGCAGCCAATCAATTTATCAATTGTGTTTATCCATGTTTGGTTTATCGTTTATCCATCTCAGGGGAGCAACGATTCGGGTGCCTGAACAGTTGCAATTACGGGGAACGTCTCGGAAAGTTCCCGCGATGTTGGTGCGTTGAGCCTAGCAAAGGTTTCAGCTTGGCAGGCCAGAAAACGTGACAAGCTTTGGCCGTGTGATTAAGATGGCTGCGCAACTTGAAGTAGGCGAAGGAGACTAACCGGCATGGCATTTCCGCAAAGCAAATTTCGTTTTACCCCGGAAGAATACCTGGCATTTGAGCGCATGGCTGAAACGAAGCACGAATACATTGACGGGTTTATTTATGCGATGGCGGGCGGGAGTCCGCCGCATAATCGGATTTGTTTCAATAGCATCGCGTCCATCGGCCTACATTTGCGCGGGACTGAGTGTTACGGTTTCACGTCAGATCAGAAAATCAGGACCGACCTGCAAGACTTGTTTTCCTATCCCGACATCACGATTGTGTGCGGCGCGCCGATCTTTCACGACCAGCAAAAAGACGTCATCCTCAACCCCAAAGTCATTATCGAAGTCTTGTCGCCTTCCACCGAATCGCACGACCGCGTGGAAAAATTTGCCCGTTACCGCACGATCAAAACGCTGACCGACTACCTGTTGATTGCGCAGGATCGCGCCAGCATCGAACATTTCACCCGGCAAAAAGGCAAAAGCGAATGGCTTTACGCGGCGGCCATCGGCTTGCACGCCGAAGTCAAAATCGCTTCGATCAATTGCCGCTTAAAACTCGCCGATGTCTATGACCGCATCACCTTCCCGCTACCCAAACCGGTGCTCGTCCCTATGCCAGACCGCGAAGTGAAAGAAGCACTGGCCGCCCAAAAACCCAAACGCGCCAGGAAACGTTAGCTCTCTTCTTCACTGCCGTTCTGCCGTTGAAAGTATTCGACAATCCGCTCCGCTTGCTTCTCCCCCACAAACGGCCGCAACTCCGCCAGGCTGGCCGCGCTGACACGCTTCAAACTGCCGAAATTGCGCAACAGCCGTTCACGCAGCTTTTCGCCCACGCCGGGGATCGCATTCAGTTCCGACGTGAAATCGCGCGCCGTGCGCCGTTGCCGGTGGAAGCTGATGGCATAGCGGTGCGTCTCGTCGCGGATCATTTTCACCAGCCGCATCATCGGCGAAGTCGGCTCCAGATAAACCGGCTCGTCTTCCCTGCCCCGCACTAACAAGTGGCTGATCTCTTCGTGCTTGCGCGGCGGCTTGACCAGGCCGACCAACGGCAGCGTGCCCAGCCCCAACTCGAACAACGCCGCCGATGCCGCCGAGAGTTGCCCTTTGCCGCCGTCAATGAAGATCACGTCAGGCAATTGCTTCTCTTCTTTCAACAACCGTCCATAACGGCGCGCGACCACCTCGCGCATGGAGGCGAAATCGTCCGCGCCCTCGACCGTCTTGATGATGAACTTGCGGTAATCGCTCTTTTTCATCGCGCCGTCTTCACACACGACCATGCCGCCGACGTTCTCGGCGCCCTGGATGTGCGAGATGTCGAAGGATTCGATGCACTGCGGAAACACGGGCAGCCCCAGCGTTTCCTGTAAGTCGGCCAGCACTTTTGTCCAATCCGGTTTGATCACACGGAAGCGTTGCTCAAAGCCGATCTTGGCGTTTTTCTCGACCAGATCAATCATCTCGCGTTTCTGGCCGCGTTGCGGGTCTAGGATGCGCACGCGCCGCCCGCGCTTTTCGGTCAACACTTGCTCTAACAACTCGCGGTTTTCCCAATCCACCGGCACGTGGATTTCGAGCGGCACGTAATTGCCGATGGTGTAGTACTGCTCCAAGACCGCGCCCAGAAACCCGCCCGGATTGAAATCTTCGACCGACACGTCCTCCCAATAAAATTCGCGCCGCCCGACGATCTTGCCCTCGCGCATGGTGAACAGTTGCAGGGCGAGCTGATGCGCCTCGCGGTAATAGCCGAAGATGTCCACGTCCAGATCGGGCATCGCCATCATCTTTTGCTGTTCGCGCAAGGCCCGCACCGTGCGCAACAAATCGCGGTACTTGGCCGCCTGTTCAAAGCGCAATTCATCCGAGGCCGCGAGCATGCGCCCTTCCAGCGAATCGGCCAGATCCTTGTCCTTGCCGTCCATCAGCAAGCGCACGTCATTGACCGTCTCGGCGTATTGAGTGGGCGCGCAGAGGTCTTTCTGGCAAGGCGCCAGACAGCGTTTGATCTGGTATTCCATGCACGGGCG
>JANOWX010000014.1:0-2199 GCA_031418175.1 Acidobacteriota bacterium
ACTTGCTCGAAAGCGTCAAAGACGCTTTGCAGGCGCTGGGTGTGCAGGGCTTGACGATCAGCGAAGTGAAAGGCTTTGGCCGCCAGAAAGGCCACACTGAGGTCTATCGCGGCAGTGAATACAAAGTGGAATTCGTGCCGAAGCTCAAGCTGGAAGTCGTGTTGGACGATGAGTTAGTCGAACAGGCCGTTGAAGCGGTGCTCAAAACCGCGCGCACCGGCAAATTCGGCGACGGCAAGATTTTCATCTTCCCGGTGGACGAAGCGATTCGCATCCGCACGGGCGAACACGGCATCAATGCGGTCTAGGGCAGCCAATGACTGCCTGGGGAAGGCTGGTGGGCGTAATGGAAGTTCCGTTGCGCCACTTTACTGTGCACGCGCAGGAAGCTGCCTGAGCAGGCTGAAAACATCCTTTCCTTCGACCAATCGGGGCGACAGCCCGGCGTGCGCATTCAAGCAACCCGGCATCCCGCACAACAAAATAGGAAGGGCCTCTGCCCCGCGTAACGATGCGGCAACATCGTGATTCACGCCGGCGCAGCAGCCCCTCTGACTCACCGCACAGACAGACGCGAATAAGCTGCGCGGCAGCCCGGAATGTAGAACACCGAACAGACGCTTGGCAGCTTCTGTTCAGTGTTTGCGGCGGCGCTGTGGCGGGGCGATTTTTGGAGGAACACAGTAATGCTGCCGAAACAAATCAAAAGCCTGATCTTCATGGCATGCCTCATGCTCACGCCGTTCACCGCGTTGGCGAACGACGAGGACAAGAAAGGTCAGCCCGCGCCGGCCGCTGAAACGAACAAGCCCGCCGACACGAACAAAAAAGCAACCGCGCCCAGCAAACCCAACGAAACGGGCAAGCTGATCGAGGCACTGGAAGAGCGCATCCGGCAACTGGAAGAGAAACTGTCCAAGCTGACCGAGCTGACCGGCCGTGCGCCCGCCGCGCCCAAACCGGCGTTGAATGCGCTGGCGCACCCGACGCCCGCCGCCACGCTTGCGTCCCAGCCCGCCCTGGCCGTGCAGGAGCCGAAGAAAGACGATCATCCCGCGCTCAATTTTTTCAAGGATGTCGAACTGAGCGGCATGGTGGACGGCTATTACAGTTACAACAACAACAAGGTGGACATGTTCACGCAGGGCCGCGCCTTCGACGTGCGCCACAACGCCTTCAGTCTGCAACTGGCGAAACTGACGCTGGAACGCAAGAACTCGAAGGAAAGCCCGCTCGGCTTCCGCGTGGATTTGGGCGTCGGCGAGACGGTTGACCGGGTCATTTCAGTCAGCGATGCCAGCCGCAACGACGCGACCAAGCACGTGCTGCAAGCTTACGCCAGTTATGTCGCGCCGCTCGGCACGGGCCTCGCGGTTGAGTTCGGCAAGTTCTATACGCCGGTCGGCGCCGAAGTCGTCGAGACCAAAGACAATTTCAATTATTCGCGCGGCCTGCTGTTCACCTACGGGCCGTATTACCACGCGGGCCTGCGCGCCAAATACGCGGTCAACGACAAGCTGGCGTTGACCGGCTTCCTGGTCAACGGTTGGGACAACATCTTCGAGAACAACGTGGGCCGCAACGCCGGCAAGACGGTCGGCTTCCAAGTCGGCCTGACGCCGCACAAGCGCCTCGCCTTGACGCAGACCTATCTGGCCGGCCCCGAAGCGCCGCTGGCCAACGTGCCCGCAGTCTCGAAGCGTGACAACTGGCGGCACGTCGCCGACACCGTGGCGACCGTTTACGTCAACGACAAATTCACGCTGCTGGGCAATCTGGTTTTCGGTTCGGATGGCGACAACGACGGCCAGCGCGGCAACTGGCAAGGCTTCGCGGGCTATTTCAAATATGCTTTCAGCAAGAACCTGGCCTTTGCGCCGCGCTTTGAAGTCTTGCGCGATGCGGGCGGCATCCGCACCGGCGTCGCGCAAACGATCAAAGACTTGACGTTGACCCAAGAGGTGAAGCTGCGCGACAACTTCCTCGCGCGCTTTGAATTCCGCCGCGACTTTTCCAACCGGGATTTCTTTGCGAACGCGGCGGGGCGGGCGCGTAACAACCAAAACACTTTTATCATCGGGGTGAGTTACTTTTTCACCACGAAAGGGCAATAGTCCGGCCCAATTTGAACGAATTACGGCTCTAAATCAGAACAACCAAGTTTGGAACACTGGTAGAAAATGCAGCACTGGCGACCAG
>JANOWX010000015.1:0-2303 GCA_031418175.1 Acidobacteriota bacterium
TGCAACAACTCACTACAGTGGCGCAATTACGGCAAGCCGCCACCGCCCTGGACTTCCTGCCTATCAATGTCGAACTCATCCTAGTCGACTGGATAGAAGTGCGCGCGGGGCTGAACGAGATCGCGCAACTTGCGGACGACAACTTCAAACGCCAGACGCCTGCCGGGCAGCACAAAGCGCTGCATGCGTTGCAGCAAGCCGTGGAGCGCTTCGCCAAAGCGCTGGCGTTCGTCCCTGTTCCCACCGGCCCGGAATTGCAACGCGTGGCAGCGCAATGGCTCCAATTCGTCAACGCCGCCGAAGCCGAGTTGCGCGCCCGGCTGCCCTTCGAGAATCCGTTCATCGCGGGCAATCCGCTCAAAGAGCACGAAGAGAATCTGTTCAGAGGCCGCCGCGATCTGATCGTCAAACTCGAAGAGGCCATCTTCACCCAACGCCCGACACTGCTGCTCTACGGTCGTCGCCGCACCGGCAAAACTTCCACGCTGCTCAACCTGCCGCGCCTGATGAGCAGCCAGTTTGTGCCCGTCTTCATTGATTGCCAGAACGCACGCTGGAACGACAGCGATGCGATGTTCTGTTACCACCTGACGCGCGCGCTCTACGACGAACTGGCGAAACGCAAGCTGGCTGACGGATTGGCGCCACCGCAAAAGGACGAATTCACGCCGCACGCCTTCACCCGGCTCGACGAATTTCTGGATGAACTCGAAGCGCATTCGCGCCGCATCGGCAAACAAATCCTGCTGACCCTTGACGAATACGAGCGGCTGGAAGAGGGCATCCGCGATGGCAAGCTGACGCGCGCCGTGCTCAATCAAATCCGCGCCATCGTCCAGCACCGCGCACGGTTGATCGTGCTCTTTTCGGGCAGCCATCGCTTCGAGGAATTGCAGGCCGTCAACTGGTCGGATTACCTCATCAACGTGCAGACGCTGCACCTGAGCTTCCTCGCGCGCGACGAAGCCCGCGAGTTGCTCGAACATCCGACGCCCGAATTCGCGCTCGGTTATGCGCCGGGCGTGATTGACCGCGTGCTCGACCTGACGCACGGCCAGCCCTATCTGGTGCAGGCGCTCGGCTCGGAATTGGTCAATACGATCAACAGCCAGAAACGGAAAAAGGCGACGCTGGCCGATTTGGACGTGGCGATTGAGCGCGTGCTGGGGATGGCTGATGCCTACTTTGAAAACAACTGGCGCGATTGCAACGCGGCGGAACAGGCGGTGTTGCGCGGGCTGGCGACAGGCGAGGCCGATGCGTTGACGGCGGCGGAACGGCAAAGCGCGCTGCTGGGTTTGAGCCGCAAAGAACTGGCCGAACAACACGGCGGGCAATGGCAATTCACGGTTGAACTGCTCAGCCTGTGGGTGAAGCGCGAGAAGACGGCGGCTGGGGCGGCTGCTTGATGGAGCAAGTTGTTTAGCGGGCGCGTGTCCGGCGGAACTGAAAGACCGCTTCGACATCAACGAAAGCCTGGAGTCACGCGCGTGGGTGAGATGAATGACTTTGAGGCTGAATACGACATGAGCACGGTCGAGTTTTACGCGAGCTTCACCGCCGGCAAAATGGGCAACAGCCGCGATTTCATGCGCTGGGCCGGGGCTTTTAATGACTATCAGGCTTTGCTTCCGCAACTACGTCCTGACGCGGCTTAAGCGAAGCACTCCGTTTATCCCAAAGCCAATCCCTCAACCGCGCCGTTTCACCAACACCCGATCCACATACACCACCACCGCCTCGTCATTCTGATTCAGCACCGTCGTCTCAAACGCCACCACGCCGCGCTGATCGCCTTTCGCCGCTAGTTCCAACACACGCTTTTTGACGCGGATGGTGTCGCCGATAAAGACCGGTTTGACGAAGCGCAGTTTGTCCAGGCCATAAAACGCGATGATGTGTTCGCTCGCGCCCATCTGAATCGTCAGCCCGGTCGAGATGCTGAAGATCAATGCGCCGTGGGCGATGCGCCGTCCGAAGGGGCCGCGCCGGGCGTACTCCTCGCTCATATGCAGTTCGTGGAAATCGCCCGACAGGCCGGCGAAGTTCACGATGTCGGCTTCGGTGATCGTGCGCGTGCGCGACACCAGGATTTCGTCCAGTTGGTAGTCGTCGAAGGTTTTGTCCATAGTCGGTAATCGGTAGACGGTAGTCGGTAGACGGTAGTCGGTAGTCGGTAGTCGGTAGTCGGTAGTCGGTAGTCGGTAGTCAGTATTCGGTAGTAGGTAGTCGGTAGGCAGATGCCGCGACACAATCAGCTACCGACTACTGACTACCGTCTACTATGCCTTTGGCAGCAGAAT
>JANOWX010000016.1:0-2486 GCA_031418175.1 Acidobacteriota bacterium
CGGCAGCTATGAACAGTGGAAGAAAAACTTCGTCACCGTCGGCAAGATGCGCGGCGTAGGCTGGGCGGCGACCTATCTCGACCCCGTCAGCGGCGGACTGTCGAACCACTGGATCAATTTGCACGAGTCGGGCAACGTGGCGGGTTTCGTGCCGGTCTTGATTATGGACGTTTGGGAACACGCCTTCATTCGTGATTACGCACCGGCCGAGCGCCCGAAATACATCGAAGCCTTTTTCTCGAATATCAATTGGGCTGCGTGCGATGAGCGGCTGACCAAGGGCGCGGCGAGCCGCCCGGCCGTGATTGGCTAACAGTTGGCAGACGGCAGTGGCAGTAAGCAGTCGGCAGTTTTGACGGCAGTGGTTGCCGACAAGAAAAGCCCGCTTCTCGTTTTCAGAGAAGCGGGCTTTTCTATTACTTCCAACTGCCGGCTGCTTACCGCCACTGCCGGCTATTCCTGCGGTTGCACGAGCACGACACTCACGCCGCTGGCGTCGCGCACGCGAATGAAGGCCGATTTCTTGCCGCCGAGTTTGGCCATTGCCGCATTGAACTCATTGACGTTGGTCACCGGCTGGCGGGAGACTTCGATGATGACGACGCCGGGGCGCAAGCCCGCCGCCGCCGCATCGCTGCCGGGGTCAACATCGGTGATGACGACGCCGGTGGCGCCTTCGGGCAAGCGGTACTGGCGCGCTTTTTCGGGCGTCAGGTTGTCAACGCTGACACCGGCCAGCGGGCCGGTCGCCTTGGCCGAAGCCGCGATAGGTTTGTCTTCTTTCTCTTTTTCAACCGGCTGCACTTCCGCGAGTTTGACGGTCAATTCGCGCTCGCTGCCATCGCGCCAAATCTTGACTTTGACGGGCGTGCCCGGCGGCGTTTGAGAAACCATGTTGCGCAACTCGCCGCTATCGGTGATGCGCTTGCCGTTGATTTCGGTGATGATGTCGTAGGCCTTCACGCCGGCCTGTTCGGCAGGCTGGCCTTTCTCGACCTCCGAAACAAAGGCCCCGGCAGTGCCGTTATAACCGAGTTCTTTGGCGAAATCGCTCGTCACCGCTCGGATGGATACGCCCAGTTTGCCGCGCCGGACTTTGCCACCATTGACGAGTTGATCCATGACACTGCGGGCCATCTTCGACGGAATGGCGAAGCCGATGCCGATGCTGCCGCCGCTGCCGCCCCCGGCCAGGATTTGCGAAGGCACGCCGATCAATTCGCCACGCAGGTTGACCAGCGCGCCGCCCGAATTGCCGCGATTGATCGCCGCGTCGGTTTGAATGAAATCTTCGTAAGGTTGCGTGCGTGGGTCGCCCGTGCGCGAAGTGCTGCGGCCTTTGGCGCTGATGATGCCCATCGTGACGGTCTGGCCCACGCCGAGCGGGTTGCCGACCGCGAGCACCAAATCGCCGACCTGCACGGTTTCAGAATCGCCGAACGCAACGGTTGGGAAGCCGCTGCCCTCGATTTTGATTACGGCCAGATCACTAGGCGGGTCGGTACCGATCACTTTGGCGGTGAATTCGCGGCGATCTTCCAGGGTGACTTCAACTTTTTCAGCGCCATCTATAACGTGGTTGTTGGTGATGATGTAGCCGTCACCGGTGACGATCACGCCGGAGCCGACACCGTTCGGCACCAGACGCGGCGCGCGTTCCTGGCCTTCGCCTTGCGGCTGGCCCTGTGGTTGACGAGGCTGCGGGACGACGCGGCGGCGCGGTGTGCCTTCGTCATCCTGATCGGGCAGGCCGAAGAAATCGCGGAACGGATCAATAAAACCGAACGGTTGGCGGCGTTGATCCTGGCGCGCGGAAACTTGGATGGTCACGACGGCGGGCGTGACAGCCTTGGCGATCTGCGCGAAGCCGCCGTTCAGAATGGTTTGGTCCAGCGTCGGGCTCGGCGCGGCGACGGCTGGCTTGGGTTCTTCGGCCCGCGCACTCGAAAAAGGCAGCCAACCTTTCGCGGTTACCACGGCGCCCAGCAAGGCGCCCAGCACTAACACCCCGGCGGCAACTCCGCTCAGCAGCTTCCAACTTGGACGCCGCGGTTGCTCGCGCGTGATGATGATATTGTCGAATTCGTTATTCATAGACTACACACTCCCTCAAAAACTTCTGGATTTTCTACTCTCTTCCAACTCATGCAATTTAGCGTTTCAAGCAGGACGCTTGAACGATTCCACAGCCACTGTACGAACCGCCCGCGCCGCTGGTTCATTGAACGCGGTGCATCTTAACAACGCCTCTGTGCCTTTTCAAGAACCGCTGCGGCAGCCCTTAACATCCTTAACAAAAGTGCGAAACAAGCTATGCTGCAAGGTTACTCACCGCAGTTGCGACCGCAGTTGTGAATGCTGCAAAGACTGCCGCGACGCCTATGAACGGCCCCCGGAAGGCTGTCTTGCACAAGCCTCAACTTTTGGTGTAGAAGGTGAGCCGCACAACGCCCGGCAGCAGTAAGCCCGCGCAGCAACGACCCGCA
>JANOWX010000017.1:0-4297 GCA_031418175.1 Acidobacteriota bacterium
CGGCGGGCAAAGTACTACAGGGTTTGTGGTGAGACAAAACGCGCAACCTGGGTACGCACCGCTTCCAGCGTGCGGTCTTACACCAAGACCGCACGCTGGAAGCGCTGCGTACGTGCGCCTGAAAGCGCGCAGAGTCAGAGAGGTGGAAGTCCTCTTCGGGTAGACGCTCTCCGGCCTGTAACCGACTGCAACTGCATCCGTCCGTGAGGCGGGGTGGGGAGCAGCAGGAGGTGAGCGGTCAGTCCGTAGGATGACGAACTCGATACGGCCTGACGTGTGCGGCGAGCCTGCGTACGAATGGCGAAGCCTGAACCGTAAAGTACGGCCAGCAGTCGCGCTGAGGGGTAGCGTGTCAAAGCGGTGACTGCGCCACGTGGGGTGGGTGGAGACGGAATGATCGCAATGGCTCTGCGCGTGAATCAGGGAGACCTGTGCGGAGTATGACAGACGGGCGTTCAACGGCACGCGCCGCGAAGAACCCGCCAGCACAGGAGTCAGAGTGTCCATAGTAGCGTTGAAACTCCGTAACGGGAGTGGAGCCAAGGGACACAGGAAGGTGGATTCGTGATGAACAAAACGACGACAACCCAACCGTTGGCAGTGTCCGAACGGGCTAAACAAGACGGAGAAATTTACGACCGCTGGTCGTGGGTGGAAGTCGCGGTCTGGACGCCACGAATGTTGACGGCCCTGGAAACAGGGGTCAAAGGAGACAAGTGGTTCAGCTTGATTGATAAGGTTTATGCGCCGGCGAACCTGTCCGCGGCGTGGCGACAAGTCCGCGCCAACGCGGGGGCGGCGGGCGTAGACCGGCAAACCATCGAAATCTTCGAGCAGCATCTGGATGCCAATCTGGCAAATCTGTCGAGCGGCTTGCGGGACGGCAGTTATCGTCCGGCAGCCGTGAGGCGAGTACTGATTCCCAAATTGGGAACTCAAGAGATGCGCCCCTTGGGGATTCCGACGGTGCGCGACCGCGTCGTGCAAACGGCGTTGCGCAATGTGTTGGAGCCGATCTTTGAACGAACGTTTGCTGAACACAGCTACGGCTTTCGTCCGCAGAGAAGCGCCAAAGATGCGCTGCGTCGCGTAGACGAACTGCTGCGCGCGGGCGCGGTCTGGGTGGTAGACGCCGATCTGAAAAGCTACTTCGACACGATTCCGCACGAGTTGTTGCGGGCGCGTGTCGCGGAGCAAATCGCGGATGGGCGAGTGTTGGAACTGCTGGATGCGTTCTTGCAACAAGACGTACTGGGCGAACTCAACGAACCGGTGGCGGTCGAGCCGGCGACGGGTACGCCGCAGGGCGCAGTGGTTTCGCCGCTCTTGGCGAATGTATACTTGAACCCGCTCGACCATTTGATGGCTGCGCGGGGACGGGAACTGGTGCGGTACGCGGATGATTTCGTCATCCTCTGTCGCACCGAAGCCGAAGCGAATGAAGCACTGCGAGAAGTCGAGCAATGGACGCAAGCGGCCGGACTGACGCTGCACCCGACCAAGACGCGCATCGTCCACGCCGTCACGGACGGCTTTGATTTTCTGGGGTATCACTTCGAACGCGGCCAGCACTGGCCGCGCAAGAAGAGCCTGCAGAAATTGAAAGAGACGATTCGCAACTTGACCCGACGTAACAACGGCCACAGCCTCGCGCAAATTATTGAGCGAGTGAACCGGACGTTGCGCGGTTGGTATGAGTACTTCAAACATAGCAATCGTTGGACGTTCAAAGCGGTGGACGGTTGGATCAGGATGCGACTGCGCAGCATCCTGCGGCGTCGTGCCGGCAAACGCGGACGAGGCCGTGGGAGCGATCATCAACGCTGGAACAATGCCTACTTTGACGCGCTTGGGTTGTTTAATCTGGAAGCGGCCCACGCGCGCGACCGTCAATCCTTGCAGAGGTGAACTACTAACCGGAGAGCCGGATGCGGGAAATCCGCCCGTCCGGTTCGGAGGGAGGGGGAGCCGAAACCAATCGGTTCCTCCTACCCCTATCCAGGGAAACCACCATGAAAAAAGCCAAGATAGTTGCGACCATCGGGCCGGCCTCGCGCGCGCCCGAAACCTTGCGCGCCCTGATGCAGGCCGGGATGGATGTCGTGCGCGTGAATATGTCGCACGGCTCGCACGAATCCCATGCCGAAACCATTAACACCGCGCGCGCCATCGCCGCCGAACTCAATCATCCGCTGGCGCTGCTGCTCGACCTGAGCGGCCCCAAAATTCGCACCGGCAAATTGCGCGATCATCAACCGGTGTTGTTGGAAGCCGGGCAGCAACTCACCATCACGACGCGCGAGATCGAAGGCGATGCGACAATCGTCTCGACCAGTTACATGCATTTGCCCAACGACGTGAACGCGGGCGACCGCATCTTGCTATCAGATGGCTTGATCGAATTGCAGGTCGAACAGACCACCAAGACCGAGGTTACGACGCGCGTCGTCAACGGCGGCTGGCTGGGCGAAAACAAAGGCATCAACGTGCCCGGCGTCAAACTGTCGGCGCCTTCATTAACCGAGAAAGACCGCGCCGATCTGACCTTTGGCTTGCAGCAGCAGGTTGATTATGTCGCGCTCTCGTTCGTGCGCAGTGCCCGCGATTGCATCGGCGCGCAAACGCTGATCGAATTCCTGGGCAGCAACGTCCCGCTCATCGCCAAGATCGAAAAGCGCGAAGCCCTCGACGACCTCGACAACATCATCGAAGCCTGCGACGGCGTGATGGTCGCGCGCGGCGACCTCGGCGTAGAGACTTCGGTCGAGAGCGTGCCCTTTCATCAAAAGCAGATCATCGCCAAAGCCAACGCCGCCGAGAAACTGGTCATCACCGCGACGCAGATGCTCGAATCCATGACCCACGAACCGCGCCCCACGCGCGCCGAAGCCTCTGACGTCGCCAACGCCATCCTCGATGGCACCGACGCCGTGATGCTTTCGGCGGAAACGGCGACCGGTCAATACCCGGTGGCGGCGGTCGAAACCATGGCCCGTATCATCACGTTCACCGAAAGCAATTGCCCGCTCGACCGCGCGCGCGCCTTGATCCACCACCAACAAAAAGGCACCGAAGGCCGCGCGATTGCCGAGGCTGCGATTTACGCCGCCCAGGAATTGCGCGCCCAATGCATTGTCGTCTTCAGCAAATCGGGCCGCATGGCGCGCCATCTGGCGGCGCTGCGTCCGGCCCAACGCATCATTGCGTTCACGCCGAACGAACAGACCCGCAATGCCCTGGCGGCAGTCTGGGGCTTGGAACCATACGTGCTCGATTTCAGCGGGCACAGTTCTGAATTGCTGGCGCGCGTGGATGAAGCGTTGCTGGCGCGCGGGCTGGTGCAACGCGGCGAGATGATCGTCGAGATGGCCGGGCGCGTGCCCGAAAAACCGACGCTGTCTTCGATGATGAAGCTGCATCGCGTGGGTGAAATCGAAGCCAGTTGAGGCGCTGCCCAGCGCATAACCCCAAATCGTTTGAGGCTGTTCGATTTGGGGTAAGCCAAGCCTTACGCTTTTCCACTTTAGTCAACCAGCGCAACACAAATCAGCAATTTAGCGCCGCTCCGGCAACTGGCACAGCAAGTGCAAATGTGCAGGCCGAGTCCCTGAAACGCAGTTGCAGAGGGGCAACGCTGATTTCAGGCGTAAGGAGGAATATGAACTTGAACACTTGGAAAAAAACGATTTTGACATTGGCTTTGGCAACGGCGTTTCTGATCCCCGCAGGCGCGGCGAGTTCTGCGACTGCTTATGGTCAATGGCGGTTGCCCGACATCTGGCGCGATCAACGCGACCGCCGGGATGACCAGCGCAACGATCGTCGTGATGATCGGCGCGATGACCGTTGGGAAGACCGCCGTGACGACCGGCGCGATGATCGCTGGGATAATCGCGGGAGAAACAGTAACTGGTATCGCGAACAGGAACAAAAAGGCTTCCGTGATGGTTTGCGGCGCGGGCAGGAAGATGCGGAAACGCGGCGCATCCCCGACCCGAACAATTCCAGCCACTATCGCAAAGGCAATGAAGCCTATCGCGACGGTTTCCGCGATGGCTACCGGCAGGGCTACCGGCAATACAATCGTGATCGTCGCCGTTACTGAACCTGGCTACAACCGCCACAAACAACGCCGCCCACTGGCCCCAGTGGGCGGCGTCGTTTTTATGCGCTCATTTCCGCCGCCAGCCTGGCAACGAGCACGCGCCGATTGACTTTTCAGCCAACTAAAGCGAGAAGAGAACCAACATCCATACTTCAATTGGCGGGGAGCTTCTGCATGAAAAATCTGCTCGTG
>JANOWX010000018.1:0-6838 GCA_031418175.1 Acidobacteriota bacterium
GCGCTCGCGCCGGTCGGCGATGATGAACTCAGCGCGAATCGGCAGCAAAAACTCCATGTCCAAGCCGCGCAGCTTGACCGTGTCGTAATCCACCGAGCTTTCCGAATTGGTCACCGGATAATTGGCAGGCATGGCGTCCACGGCAGTGTCCAGCCGCAAGACCAGCTTCTTCTCTTCATCAATCCAAACGGTGCCGCTGTAACCGGCCACGATTTGCGGAGAGCCTTCGGCCTTGATTGTAAGTTTGGACGTCGGTTGCGGGACGGTGAAATCATAGAGCCGCGTCGGGCGCGTCCCCAGCCGTTCTTTGCCCGCCGCTTTAAACATCGCTTTGGTTTCGGCATCGAACAGCGAGGCGAGCATTGAGGCGAAATCACCGGTCGAATAGGCGCCGCCTGCTTGTTCGAGTGAGCGCGTGGGTGGCCGCCCGACGTTGTTGATGGGTTTATACGATTCGCCTTTCTTGCGGCTGTAGGTCAATTCGTAGGTCAGCTTGTCGGCGCGATCCCAAGCGCCGCGCGCTTCAAAATCGAAATAGCGCTCGACATCCTGCTGGCAGATGAAATCCGGCAAGTCTTCCAGATAGTCGCGCACATTGCGGCGCGTCTCTTCCAAAAACGGATCAGGCGTCTCGCGCAGAATCGTAAGCTTGCTGTTCGCGTTGGCGTTCAAGCGCTCCGCCACACGTTTGATGACATTGATCAGATGTTGATGCGCCCCGTTGGCGCGCAAGCGGCTGACGGCGGCAGGCGTGGGATCAAAGGCCAAGCCGACGCGTTCGACCAGCAGCGCCAGATTGGCTTCGCTCAGATCGCGCCCGACTTGCTGGCGCAACAGTGTATTCATCACCTGTAACGTCAGGGGTTCAGCCGGTAAGGTCGAAGCGCGCTGGGCCCAGGCGGGCAAGGTCAGGACACTAAGTAAAAGGACAAGCAAAATGATTCGATGTTTCATGAGTACCTCGCAGGGAATGAACGCCGCCGCCAAGCGCAACGCGCATGGATTGTGCGCCATCGGCCTGGGTTTTTCCAGCCACACAACAAAGCTCATGTACCTAGGGCGCTTGGGGCGGCCAGCAGCACGGCTTTACAGTGCTGAAGCCTGTGTGCTACTTTCCGCCCTTCAATTTCAAAGGAAAAGCGTAATTAGACAGTTACACATAGATTTGGAGGCATATAGAAGTTGCTATGTCGTTAGCAAAAGAAGTCAAAGTAGACATCATCACGCAATACATGACCCACGAGGGTGACACGGGTTCGCCTGAAGTGCAGGTCGCGTTGCTGACCAAGCGCATCAATGAGTTGACCGATCATTTCCGCACACACGCCAAGGACAATCACTCGCGCCGCGGGCTGTTGAAGATGGTGAGCCAGCGCCGCAGCTTGTTGGATTACCTGAAACGCTGCGACATCACGCGTTACCATGATCTGATCACGCGGCTTGGATTGCGCAAATAAGATTTTGAATTGTTGCGGCGTCTGCGGCCCGAGCGGCCACAGACGCCGCTTTCGTTGTGTGCCGAACGTGACGGCGTTCCTTATCACTTGCGCACCCCGACGAGTTCGACTCGTAAAGAAAGCTCAGGCGAAGCTGTTTAAGCCCAGTTGCTCAAGCAACATCAACTGCCCGGCAATTCCCGCACATTGCGAGCAGCCTGAGCCGGTGCAGCCGGTAGATCAGCCCAGCGCCATCATCACGCAGGCCGCTTAAGCAAGCGCCCACGTGCCAACCGTGAACGTTAATTCCACCAGTACCAACTTACTTACCGAAGCCGGCGTTGCAGCCGTCAGCGGAACTGCGTGTGCCGTTCCCGCGTCCGGTCACGTCAAGGCTTTTGTCGTTTCAAGCCGCGGTTCTCAGTTTTCAGACATGACTTTAATCACTGCCGAAGGCCGAACCGCTGACTGTTGTTGAAGAGGAGATAATCAAAAATGTTTTTGAAGCAAGCAATCAATTTGGGCGGCCACGAAATCACCATCGAGACCGGCCGCATCGCTAAACAGGCCGATGGCGCCGTGCTCATCAGCCAGGGCGAAACCGTGGTACTGGTCACCGCCGTTTCGGCCCGCAAGGCCAAAGAAGGCCAAAGCTGGTTCCCGCTGACCGTGGATTACCGCGAATACGGTTATGCCGCCGGGCGCATTCCGGGCGGCTATTTCAAACGCGAGGGCCGGCCCACCGAACGCGAAATCCTGATCTCGCGCATGACCGACCGCCCGATCCGTCCGCTCTTCCCGGAAGGCTACATGCACGAGACGCAGATCATTTCGATGACGATCTCGGCGGACGATCAGCACGATCCCGATGTGTTGGCGATCACCGGCGCGTCGGCGGCGCTCTATCTGTCGGACATTCCGTTTTACACCCCGGTCGCTGGTGTGCGCGTCGCACTGGTCGAAGGCAAATACATCGTCAATCCGACCTATGAGGAAAATCGCAGTTCGCTGCTCAACCTGATCGTCGTCGGCAGCGAAGAGGCCATCGTGATGGTCGAAGCCGGTGCCAAGGAAGTCAGCGAGGAAGTCATGGTCGAAGCCCTGATGTTCGGCCACAACGAAATCAAGAAGCTCTGCCAGTTGCAGCGCGCAATGGGCGAAACGCTCGGCATCAAGAAGCGCGCATACACCACGCCCGCCATCAACGAAGAGTTGCTGGGCCAGATTGCCGCCAAATACACCGACGGGTTGCGCGATGCGCTCGACGTGACCAAACACGGCAAGATCGAAAGCTACGCCAAGATTGACGAACTGCACGCCGCGTGCGAAGCCGACTTCCCCGCAGATCAACCGGCGCTGCGCAAAGAGGCGGGCAAGCTCTTTGACCGCATGAAAGAGCGCCTCTTCCGCGACGACATCCTAAACAACCGCCGCCGTCCCGATGGCCGCCGCTTTTCAGAAATCCGCCCGATCAGCATCGAGGCCGGCTGGATTCCGCGCACGCACGGTTCGGCGCTCTTCACGCGCGGCGAAACCCAGGCCATCGTCACGGTGACGCTGGGGACTTCGCAAGACGTGCAATACATTGACAACATCGAGTTCGGCGAGATCAAGCGCCGCTTCATTTTGAACTACAACTTCCCGCCCTTCTCGGTCGGCGAAACGGGCCGCACCGGCAGCCCCGGCCGCCGCGAGATCGGCCACGGCGCGCTGGCGCATCGCGCGCTGAGCGCCGTGATGCCGGACGACACCGAGTGGCCTTACATCGTGCGCGTGGTGTCGGACATCACCGAATCGAACGGCTCGTCTTCGATGGCGACGGTTTGTGGCGGCGCGCTGGCCATGATGGATGCGGGCGTGCCGCTCAAAGCGCCGGTCGCGGGTGTGGCGATGGGCCTGGTGATGGAAGGCATGAAATACGCCGTGCTCTCTGACATCGCGGGCGCCGAAGATCATTACGGCGACATGGATTTCAAGGTCGCCGGCACGCGCGCTGGCATCACGGCCTTGCAGATGGACATCAAGATCACCGGCCTCAATCCGGCGATCCTCTCCGAAGCGCTGGAGCAAGCCAGGAAAGGCCGCTTCCACATCCTCGACAAGATGGATGAAGTGCTGGCCGCGCCGCGCCCCGAGATCAGCAAGTACTCGCCGCGTATCATTACGATCATGATTCCGACCGACAAGATTCGTGACCTCATCGGCCCCGGCGGCAAGATCATTCGCGGCATCGTCGAACAGACCGGCGCGAAAATTGATGTCGAAGACAGCGGCCGCGTCAGCATCGCCACCTCCAACGGCGAAGCGGGCGCGCGCGCCTTGCAGATGGTCAAGGACATCACCGCCGAAGCCGAACCGGGCCAGTCGTACCTGGGCACGGTCACGCGCATCGTGGATTTCGGCGCCTTCATCGAAATCTTCCCCGGCACCGAAGGCTTGTTGCACGTCAGCGAAATCGCGCCCTACCGCGTGCACGACGTGCGCGACGAACTGACCGAAGGCCAGCAAATCCTGGTCAAGTGTCTCAACGTCGAAGGCAACAAGATTCGCCTCAGCCGCAAAGCTCTGCTGGCCGGTGAAGGCGGCGAAGAGGGCGGCGGCGGCGGTGGTGGTGGTGAGGACGAGGTTGACGGCAACAGCGAAGGCGGCGGCTATCGCGGCGACCGTGGTGGCGACCGTGGCGGACGCGGTGGCGGTCGCCCTGGCGGTGGTGGTGGTCGCCCTGGCGGTGGTGGCGGCGGTCGTGGCCGCCGGTAAACACGGCCCACAATTTTCCCACTTCAGCGGAGCGCCACTCATTGCGCTCCGCTTTTCTTTTAGTCGAAGCCCAATTACCCACGGTCCTGAAAATAATTCAGTTCAGGCAAGGGTGCACCTGACGACAAAGGCATGGAGTTCAGCCTTCAGGCTGCCGCGCGCGCAACGCGCGCCAGACAAGCTAAAGCCCAAATCCACGGCTAAGAAGTCAATGAAATCAAGAGCTTACCTGACTACACGATATGGTGCCGCCGCGAACCCAGTAAACATTGGCCTTTCACACTTCGTCTGGTGCAAGCTCTGGAAATTGCAGGCAGTCCGTTTCACCAGATGAGTGAAAAGCCCAAATTCGGGTACAGTTGATTTCATTGGTTGCATCTGCAATTTTCAGTTTTTAGCCGTGGATTCAGGCTAAAGCTTGAACTCCATGCTTTTCTCTCCCGCTTGCGCCACTCCTTCAAACAGCCCTACGGCTTTTCGTGCCGCACCATAAACGTATGGCTCCCCAACAGCGCAGGCAGCCAGCGGGCCGGCGGTTGGGTAAAGACGCTTTTGATTTTCGGCCACATAATCCTAAGCGGAATGCGCCAGCGCCACAGCGGCACAAAGCCGAAGCGCGCGAAATAGCCCGGCTTCATCGTACCCAGCCAGACTTTGGCGACGCCGCATTGAGTTGCTCGTTGCAATCCAGCCCGCACCAGTTGCTCACCGATACGCAACCCCTGTCTATCCGGCAAGACCGCGACCGAATGCAATTCCGCCGATTGATCGGGATAACAATGCAAGGCTGCACAACCGACGACACCGGACGTGCGCGCTACGGCGACAAAGTATTCAGGTAGTTGTGCGGTAATGTCGGCGGCTGAGCGTTGAAACAATGATGGATCAGCCAGGTTCGCGCGCAGCACAGCCACGATGGCGTTTACATCGGCGGGAACGGCTGCCTTGACAATGATCTCATCCGCCATGTTCAAACGGTTGTGCCAGGTAAGCCGGGGAAAAGAGCATGGAGTTCAAGCTTTAGCCTGAATCCACGGTTAAAAACTGAAAAATGCAGATGCAACCAATGAAATCAACTGTACACGAATTTGGGCTTTTCACTCATCTGGTGAAACGGTCTGTCTGCACTCCCCAAAGCCCGCACCAGACGAGGTGCGAACAGGCCAATGTTTACGGGGTTCGCGCGACACCAAATCGTGTGGTCAGGTAAGTCCCTGATTTCATTGACTTCTTAGCCGTGGATTTGGGCTTTAGCTTGTCTGGCGCGCAACGCGCGCGCTGGCAGCCTGAAGGCTGAACTCCATGCTCTTGCCGCCGGGCATTTAGTTTTCTTGGTTGAAGCATTTCTCAAACGATTGGCTAAGCTTGCACCTGAACCATCTCTTGCAACTGTGCGCGGCGCGCCCGCATGTTGGCGATGAACTCGTGAAAGAGATAGGCCGCATCGTGCGGGCCGGGGCCTGCTTCGGGATGGTACTGCACTGAAAAGACGGGCAAGCGGCGATGGCGCAAGCCTTCCAGACAGCCGTCGTTGAGATTGAAATGCGTCAACTCGATTTCATTCTGATCCAGGCTCGCGGGGTCTACGGCAAAGCCGTGATTGTGCGAAGTGATTTCGATGCGCTTGGTGCGTTCGTTGCGCACGGGTTGATTGCCGCCGCGATGGCCGAATTTGAGTTTGAAGGTCTGTCCGCCAAAGGCGCGCGCCAAAATCTGATGGCCCAGACAGATGCCGAAGACCGGCGCGGCATTCAGCAACCGGCGCACGTTCGCCACGATGTGCGGCAGCGCCGCCGGATCGCCAGGGCCGTTGGAAAGGAAGATGCCATCAGGCGCGAGCGCCAGCACATCATCCGCCGAGGTACTGGCCGGAACCACCGTCACCTCGCAACCCACCGCCGCCAGATAACGCAGGATGTAGTACTTGATGCCAAAATCGTAAGCGACCACGCGGAACGGCGTTTCACCCGGTTGCAAGGCCTCGCCCAGCGCCTCACGAAACTCGCCGAGCGCGTCGTAAGTCTGCACATCCTTAATCGAAGACCACGCGTAGCTGTCGCCGCAGGTGACTTGGTCAACCAGATTGCGGCCCAGCATCGCGGGCGCGTTTTGAGCTTTCTTGATGACACTTTGCTCGTCGCTGTCGAGCGCGGAGAGGCAGGCGCGCATTGCGCCTTTTTCGCGGATGTGGCGTACCAGGGCGCGCGTGTCCACTTCGGAAATGCCCACGATGCCGTGCTGTTTCAGGTATTCATCCAGCGATTGCGTCGCGCGCCAATTGGAGGTGACCTCTGAAGCTTCGCGCACGACGAAGCCTTCGACAAAGGGGCGGCGCGATTCCACGTCTTCCTGATTCACGCCGTAATTGCCGATCAGCGGATAGGTCATCGTCACGATCTGCCCGGCGTATGACGGGTCGGTCAGAATCTCTTGATAACCCGACATTGCGGTGTTGAAGACAATCTCGCCCACGCGCTCGGTGGCCGCACCCCACGCGCGCCCGCGAAACACACGGCCATCTTCCAATGCCAAAATCGCTGCCTTGTATTTATCGCTCGCCATCGTTGCCTGTTGTTGCTCCCGAATATTGAGATTAGATCATTGGTGCGGTACGGGGAGCGGTAGCGACCTGGTGCTTACGAGTG
>JANOWX010000019.1:0-2470 GCA_031418175.1 Acidobacteriota bacterium
CCTACGCCTGGGTTGTGTAATTGCAATGACCAGCGAATCCAAAAACTATCCCGTCGTCGCCTTTCTTATTTGCCTGCTTGCCTATGCGGCTAGCCAGATGGATTTGGCGTTGTTCGGCTATGCCTTGCCGCTGCTGCGCAAAGATTTCGGCTTCGGCATCGAAGTGGCCGGGCGCATCCTCTGTGTGTCTTTCCTGATTGGCAGTTTTCTGATTGTCTGGCTCGGCTCGATGGCCGATAAATTTGGCCGCAAGACGATGTTTCAATTCGCGCTGGTGGCCTCGGGCATTCTGATCGCCTTGCACTCGCTGGCCCAAAGCGTAGAGATGCTGACGCTGTTGCGCGGCCTCAGCATTGCGACGGGCGGGTTGCTCTATCCGGTGACCGGCGCCATCGTGGCCGAAGAAGCGCCCGCGCGCTATCGCGGCCTTTACGCGGGGTTTTTGCAAACGGGCTACCCGTTCGGCTGGTTCGTCGCGCCGTTTTTGGCCGCGCCGTTGCAACGGCATTACGGCTGGCGTGGGGCGTTTTTGCTGGGCTTGCTCAGTCTGCCGCTGGTGCTGGTTGTGCGGCTGTGGTTGCGCGAACCGCAACGCTTTGCCGCGCAGCAGGAAGCGTTGGCGAAACGCCGTCCGTTTGAACGCCTAGGCGAATTGTTCGCGCCGGAATTGCGGCGGCGCACGATCACGCTGTGGTTCGGGCAGTTTTTATTTGTCATCGCCTATGGCGGCTCGGCGTTTTTGTTGCCGACCTATTTGCACGAGGCGCGCGGCTTCGAGGTGATTCAGGCGGGTTATCTGTCAGGCATCGCCAATGGCATCGGGATTTTTGGGTACATCATCTCGTCGTTTGTGGGCGAATTCGTGTTGACGCGGCGCAACACGATCATCATCTGGGCTTGGCTGGGGACGCTGGCCTTTCTCTCGTTGCTCTGGCTGGCTTCGACCTGGGGCACGGTGCTGGTGGCGTATGCGCTGATGACGATGTTTTTTTACGGCACGGCGGCAGTGAAATTCGCCTTCATCGGCGAACACTTTCCGACGCGCTTGCGGGCGACGGGCCTGGCGTTCAGCGGTTCGTTTGCGGTCACGCTGGGCAGCGCGCTGGGGCCGTTGCTGGTGGCGTATGCGGTGCGGCACTTGGGTTGGAACTGGGCGTTCTCGTGTTTCGCCGTCGTGCCGCTGTTTTTATCCGGGCTGGTCTTTTTAGCATTGAAACCGTTGCCTTCGGGGTTGGAAGTGGAGGCAATCAGCGAATAACTGCCGCCCACGAAGACACACGAAGGAGCACCAAGAAGAAGTAGACAGGATGAACAAGATTGCGGGCAGGATTTACCGGATGATTGCTTGGTTTAAGTCATCCTGTTCATCCTGCAAAAATCCTGTTGATCCTGTCGAAACCTTCGTGCTGCTTCGTGTGTCTTCGTGGGCGGATATTTGGAGGAAAAGATGAAAGCAATTGTGGTTCGTGAATTCGGTGGCATTGACGCGATGGAAGTGGCCGAGTGGCCCGAGCCCGTGCCGGGCGCGGGGCAGGTGCTGGTGCGCGTCAAAGCGTCGGGCATCAACTTTGCCGAGACGCGCATGCGCGCGGGCAACTTCTTCGGGCAGGAATTGCCCTTCGTGCTCGGCATGGAATCGGCGGGCATCGTCGAGGCCGTCGGCGCAGGTGTGACCGGTTTCAAAGCGGGCGACCGCGTGTTTGGCCGCGCGCGCGGTTCGCACGCCGAAAAAGTTTTGATGGGCGCGGAGCACGCCATGCATCTGCCGGATAACTTGAGCTTCGAGCAAGGCGCGGCGATCCCGGTGGGCTGGCTGACGGCGTGGCACGGACTGATCACCGTCGCGCAATTGCGGCCCGGCCAGCGCGTCTTTATCGAAGCCGTCGCCAGCAGCGTCGGCAGCGCTGCGTTGCAGATCGGCAAGTGGCGCAACGCCTGGGTCGCGGGCACCGCCAGCCGTGACGATAAAGTGCAAAAGGCTTTGGACTGGGGCGCGGATGCGGCCTACAACTACAAGACCGAAGACGTGGCGAAACGCGTGTTGGCCGACACCGATGGCAAAGGCGTGGACGTCGGGATGATGACCATCGGCGCCGAGACGGCACAAACGCTGTGGGATGTGATGGCGCTGGACGGCAAGGTCATTATGTACGGCACGACGGGCGGGCGCGTCATCAGCTTCGATCTGGCGATTGGGATGAAGAACCTGCAACTGCTGAGCATCAGCATCACCTCGAGCCCGGCCTATTTCACGGTCACGCTGCCGGAGTTTCGCGCGCAGGCCTTGCCGCTGTTTGCGGGCGGGACGTTCAAGCCAGTCGTGGATTGCGTGTTGCCGTTGGAGCAGGTGGGCAAGGCGCACGAGATGATTGATTCACGGACGCATTTCGGGAAGATCATTCTGTCGGTGCCGTAGCTTCTGAGCTATGATGCGCGTGTTACTAGAAAATGCAGCATTGGCGGCCAGGCG
>JANOWX010000020.1:0-17132 GCA_031418175.1 Acidobacteriota bacterium
GTGGTCAGTGGTCAGTGGTCAGTGGTCAGTGGTCAGTGGTCAGTGGTCAGTGATCACTGATCAGTGATCAGTGATCAGTGGCGTTTTCAACTGACCACTGACCACTGACCACTGACCACTTTTACTCTGCTCTCAGCGCCACAATCGGATCGAGCATGGCCGCTTTGCGCGCGGGCAAGATGCCGGAGAGTATGCCGACCACGCCGGAAACAATCACGGCCAGCGCCACCGCGCCCAGTGAAAGATAAGTCGGGAAAACGAATTTCGTGATGAGCTGCCCGGCAATCCACGCCAGCAGCACGCCCAACAGCCCGCCAATGACCGAGAGCGTGACGGCTTCGATCAGGAATTGTTTAAGGATGTCGGATTGGCGCGCGCCCAAGCTTTTGCGGATGCCGATCTCGCGCGTGCGCTCGGTCACGCTGACCAGCATGATGTTCATTATCACGATGGCCGCGACCACCAGGCCGATGCCGGGCACCGCGATGGCCGCGATGAATACGGGAGCGAGAATGCGGTCGCGCATCCCCATAATCGCGTCCGGCGTGCTGACGTTGAAATTGTCGGTCTCGCCGAACTTCAAACCGCGCCGCGCTCGCATGAGCGCGCGCACCTCTTCGACCGTTTGCTCGAATTGGTTGTCGTCCTTGGCCGTGCCGACCATAAAAAAGCCGCGCTCGCGCACCGCCGGCCCGAAATTCTTGACGTAAGTCTTAAGCGGCACGGTCGCGTATTTGTCTTGCGACATGCCGAACATCGTGCCTTTGGCCGCCGCCACGCCCACCACGCGGTAAGGCAGCCCGCGCACCGAGACTTCCTGATCCACCGCCGAAGAGGCCGGAAACAATTGCGTCGCCACGTCCGCGCCCAGAAAGACCACCGCCAGGCCGGAGTTGTATTCCGCTTCGGAAAAGTAGCGCCCTTCGGCCACGTCAATGTTTTCGATGTCGGCGCAATTGGGCGTCGCGCCGTCCACGCTGATGCCCTCGGCGGATTCGTTGCCGCGTTTGATGGTGGCGCCGGAACCGCGCGACTTCGCGCCCAGCTTGTCCACCTGCACGGCGCGTTCGCGCAGGAAGTCGTAATCGTCGAAGGTCAACTCTTTGTTGCGGCGTTGCGCCTTGGTGATGGCGTCGGGGCTGCGCATGTCTTCAAAGCCGAAGCGGCGGACGGTGAACGATTTCGCGCCGATGCCCGCGATCTTCTCGTCCACATAGCGGTTGAAGCCCTGAATCAACGAGGCGATGATGACCACCGCCGTGATGCCGATGATCATGCCCAACAAAGTCAGCGCCGAGCGCAGTTTGTTGGCCCAGATCGAGTCGAGCGCCAGTCGCAAGGTTTCCGAGAATTCCATATGTTTGTTCGGCAAATTTCAGACTTGCCCAATTGACGGCCAGTGTTTGCGGTGAGCGGGCACAGGAGCCGTGCGCCGCGCGCATGATACACACAATTGCTGCGCAAGCCACCGCAGGTGTGCTAGTGTGCGCCGCATTTTATTTGAAGCATAGGCATAAACGCTGCAAGCACGACACGATGAAAATCACAGGCAAATTGGGTGGCGGCGAAACGTTGGTTGACGTGCGCATCGCCAATGGCTGCATCCGCGAAATCCGGCCCGCCAACCAAGCGGAAAATTGCGAACTCGGCGGCGCTGAGTTTTATCTCGCGCCCGGCTTTATTGATCTGCAAATCAACGGCTACGACGGCGTAGATTTCAATGACGCCGAGACCAGTCCCGCACAGATTGCCTTCGCCTTTCGTCAACTCTGGCGCACGGGCACAACGGCGCTGCTGCCCACGGTGATCACCGGTTCGCACGCGCACATCGCGCAATGCTTCGCCAACCTGTTGCGGGCGACCGACGAATTCCCTGAAGTCGCGCGCGGCATGTTGGGCTTACATCTCGAAGGCCCGTTCATTTCAACCGAAGACGGCCCACGCGGCGCGCACCCGCGTGAATATGCGCGGCCACCCGATTGGGACGAGTTCGAGCGCTGGCAAGACGCGGCGCGCGGCCAGATTCGCCTCATCACCCTCGCGCCCGAATGGCCGCAGGCGAATGCGTTTATCGAACGCGCCATTGCTGCTGGCGTGATCGTTGCCATCGGCCACACCGCCGCGACGCCCGCGCAAATCCGCGACGCCGTCAAAGCCGGCGCCAGGCTGTCCACGCATCTCGGCAACGGCTCGCACGCCCAGCTTGACCGCCATCCGAATTACATCTGGGAACAACTGGCGGCGGATGAGTTGCGCGCCAGCTTTATCGTGGACGGTCAGCACCTGCCGCCCGCTGTCGTCAAATGCTTTCTGCGTTGCAAAGGCGTCGCGCGCAGCATCCTCGTCACCGATGCCATCGCCGCCGCCGGCCAACCGCCGGGCCGCTATCGCCTGGGCAGTGTCGAAGTCGAAGTCACCCCCGCGCGCCGCGTCTGTCTGCCGGGCACGCCCTATCTGGCCGGGTCGGTGTTGGAAATGCACGAAGCCGTCGCCAATACGGTGCGATATTCTGACGCGACGCTGGCGGAAGCTTTGCAGATGGCGAGCGCGAATCCGGCGGCGTTGTTGGGTGTACACGATGAACATGGCCTGATCGAAGTGGGGCGGCCCGCAAACTTGCTCCTGTTTCATTGGGACGCGCCCAGCGCGACGCTGGACATTGCAGCCACGATCAGCGGTGGCGAATTGGTCTATGACTCCGCGCGCCACTGAGTTTTGCCAAACTGCAAAAAAGGCACAGGTTTAGAACATGAGCCTGTGCCTTTTTGTTGCTGCCTGTCGCTGCGTTATTAGCGCAGGTGCTTGTTGAAAAATTCGAGCGTGCGCGTCCAGGCCAGCTTCGCGGCGGTTTCGTCGTAACGCGGCGTCGTGTCGTTATGGAAGCCGTGCTGTTTGCCCTCGTACATGTGCAGCGCGTAGACCTTGTTGTTGGCCTTGAGCGCCGCTTCATAAGCCGCGATGCCCGCGTTGACGCCTTGGTCATTGCCCGCGTAATGGAGCAAGAGCGGGGCGCTGATCTTCGCGGCGTCATCGGCGCTTGCCTGGCGGCCATAGAAGGGGGCTCCGGCGTTCAACTCCGCGCCCAGCCGCACGGCCAATTGATTCACCATCCCGCCGCCAAAACAGAAACCCACCGCGCCGAGTTTCTTGGTTGAATCGGGGCGCGCTTTGAGCCACTTGGCCGCCGCCATGAAATCTTCGGTCATCTTTTTGCCATCCACCGTGCGGAAGAGTTGCGCGCCTTTTTCATCGGTGCCGGGAAAGCCGCCGACCGAGGTCAATCCGTCAGGCGCATAGGCAATGAAGTTGGCGAGTGCGAAGCGCCGCGCCACGTCTTCGATATAGGGATTGAGGCCACGGTTTTCGTGAATGACGAGCACGACGGGCAGTTTTCCGCCTTTGGCCGGGCGGGCCAGATAGCCTTTGATCGTGCCGTTGCCCGCCGGCGATTGCACAACTTCGTAGCCGACTTTGATGCGCTTGTCGTCGGGCGGCACTTGTTGCGCCCAGGCGTAGTTCGGTTTCAGGCTCTCGAAAATCGCCAGGGCGGTCAGGCCGCCGGTGGCGAACTTGCCCGCGCGATTGAGGAAGCTACGGCGCGTGATGTCGCCGTGCTGATACTCGTGAAACAGGTCTAACAGCTCCTGCGGATAATCGGATGCTTGCTTTCGTTCCTTACTGTGTCCTTGGATTGGGGTTGCGAGGCGGGAGTGGAGAATCAACTCCCGCTGGTTTAGGTCAATCGAGTGACACGCACTGCAAAAGACGAAGCCGCTGACGATTGGGGTTCGGATTTTGCCGTAGTATCCCGAAAACTAAGTTCTTTGAGAAAAAGACGCAACCACGTAGTAACGATTTCAATCGTTCAGTCCTGGCCGCAGCACAAAACGAATAAATTCGTTACTACGTGTTGCCGTTCGCTGACTCTCAAAGAACTTAGTTTTCAGTGTAGTAGCCGCTTGATTGTTTTCACCTTGCGCGTCAGCCGGTCACGAACTTCAACGCTGCCAAGCTAGCCAAGCTGGCCAAGCTGGCCAAGTCGGAAAGATTCCGGCCCGGCATTGAGCCACGCCGCGCGACTGCGCTAGACTGCCAGCCGATCCCACATCGGGCATTACCCAAAAACGCAAGCGAGGCCGCACCGTATGTCACAAGCATTAGCCTACATTCCTTACGATCTGCGCGACGTGATCGAAAACATTGTCACGGAGGACGACGAACCGGTGGACAATCTATTTTCCGAAAAACAACAGACGCTCTTGAAACGCACCTTGTATAGTTCGTGGACGCCGCCGCCCGCCGCCGCCAAAAAAACGAGGCAGCGGCGCAAGTTTCTGGCCGCCGCCAATGTCGGCATCTTTTTCGCAGTGCACGAGGCTCCGCTGGTGCCGGACTTTTTCCTGAGCCTGGATGTCGCGCCGCACCAGAACTGGTACGACAAAGAGCATCGCACCTACTTCGTTTGGGAGTTCGGCAAGGTGCCGGAACTCACCCTCGAAATTGTCTCGAACCGCAAGGGCAAGGAACTGACCGACAAGCTGAAAGATTACGCGCGGATGGGCGTGAATTACTACGTCGTTTATGACCCGCAGCAACGCCTCAGCAAGGATGTGTTGTGTGTTTACGAACTGGGCTTCGGCAAGCGGTACCGCCCGCGCAAGGATTACAAAATGCCGGAGTTGGGCTTGAGCCTGAAACTCTGGCAAGGTGAGTTTGAAGGCCACACAGACACTTGGTTGCGCTGGTGCGATGCGCGGGGCCGCATGATCCCCACGGGCGAGGAGCGCGCGGTGAGCGCCGAAGCCGAAGCGCAGCAAGCTACGCGCCGGGCGGCCAGCGCTGAAGCGCAAGCACAACAAGCGGCGCAACAGGCGGCCAGTGCTGAAGCGCAAGCGCAACAAGCGGCGCAACGGGCGGCCAGCGCCGAAGCGGAACTTGAACAATTGCGCGCTGAACTCACGCGGCTCAAACGCCAACCCAACAAGCAACGGGCCAAGTGAGCGCCCGGCCTTGTTGCTTACGCCGGCGGAGCAAGCATCATTCATCTCAATAGGAAATCATCATGAACAAACAAGACTTGAGCGGGCGCGTTGCGCTCGTCACGGGCGCGAGCACGGGCATCGGGCGTTGGGCCGCTATCGCAATGGCCGAATGCGGCGCGGCGGTGGCGATCAACTACCACAAAAATCTGGCCGGGGCGGAAGAAACGTTGAAGGCCGTCGAAGCCGCAGGTGGACGCGGCGTCATCATTCAAGCCGACGTTTCGAGCAAGGCTGGCGCGGATGCGCTCGTGGCTGCGGCGCGCGCGCAACTTGGCCCGCTTGACATCCTGGTCAACAACGCGGGCGATCTGGTGCAGCGTTGTTCGTTGCACGAATTCACCGAAGAGTTGTGGGATCAAGTGATGAACCTGAACCTGAAGAGCGTCTGGCTGGTCACGCAAGCCGCGCTGGGCGAGATGATCGAACGCCAGGCGGGCACGATCATCAATGTCGGCTCGATTGCCGGGCATCACGGCGGCGGGCCGGGCGCGGCGGTTTACGCGACGGCCAAGGCGGGCGTGCATTGTTTGACGAAGGGCATGGCGAAAGAACTCGCGCCGTTTGGCATCCGCGTCAACGCGGTCGCGCCGGGCGTGATCGAAACGCCCTTTCACGAGCGCATGTCTACGCCGGAGATGATGAAGCAGTTTGCGGCGGGCATTCCGCTGGGGCGCACGGGCACGGCGGAAGAGTGCGGGCGGGTGATTGCGTTTTTGGCGTCGGATGCGGCGAGCTACATCCACGGTGAACTGATTGAGATCAATGGCGGGCAGTTGATGGTTTAAGTAGGAGGATGTGAAATGAAATTGACGACGGTTGAGTCGAGTATGATTCACGCGGTCGGCTATGACCGCAAAACACGCGCGTTGGAAGTGGTATTCAACAGCGGCCAGACTTATGTGTATGAAGAAGTGCCGCCCAAGGTTTACAAGGAATTGCTGGCGGCGGAATCGAAAGGGCGGTATATGCGGGATGCGATTATTGATTGTTATCCGGTGGGCCTTCTCGCGCGGCGGCGGCGTTAGGCTGCTGTGCTGGCTCAATCCCAATTGCGGCGGCGAATGGATTGCCAGCGATTGCCGCGCACCCATTCGATCAGGACGAGGATGAAGATGCGCAGCAGGCTCAGGCCGCCGGCGAGGATGATCCAGGCGGCCAACTGCCAAAGTTGCGAGCGTTGGCCGAACCATTGCTGCAGAATGACTAGCGCTAGAAAGCCAATCAGCAGGTATTGCAAGGCCGTCATGATTTCGCGGGTCGTGTGATTTTGCATAGTCCTGATAGTCCGCCGCGATTATCGCCGATACGCGCCCATTCGTCAGCCCCTGGCCAACCTTTTTCAGAATTACGGCCGATGCAGTAGAATGCGGCCGTTTTAGCAACGCAAATATTGGTTTTCAAAAGGAGCAAGGCATCGTGAGAAATCTGTTGGAAAGCCGGATCGGCAAGGAAATTGACGTGGTCTGCGAGGGCGCGTCCATGAGCGGCAAGATCGTCAGGGTCGAAGGCAATCTGCTTGTATTGGAAAAAGAAGACCGCCAGGGCTATGTGGATATTTCCCGCATCGTCGCCATTTGGGACAAGTCGGAGAAGAAAAACAAGTCAGCGGGCTTTCTCTCCAAAGCTCAATAAAAGCCCAATAAAAGAAAATGCGGCTGCCGTCAGGATGCAACAGGACGACAGCCGCGTTTTGGTTTGAGTCCGGGCCAACGCCTCACTCGGTTGCTTTCAGAAGCTCCGGCAAGAGAGCCAGCGGCGCGCGCCGGAAGCCTGTAATGCGCTTTTCCCAATAGCCGGCGAATTCGGAAATCGTCACACCCTTTGAACTCGAAGCGTGATAGAACGTGGTGGCGTCGCGCACGATGCCCACGTGTTTGAGGTCGTTGAAAAAGACCAGCGTGCCGAATTGCCTGGTTTCAGTGACGGCCGCTTCGGGCAATTGGCTCCAAAGCGAACGCGCGGCCACGCGCTGGAAATCCACGCCTGCATCCTGAAAGACGCGCCACACAAATCCCGAACAATCGTAGCCGTTATCATCCGTGCCGTAGAAGCGGTAGCGGATGCCGAGCCTTTGCAAAATCGCCGACCGCAACGCCGCCGCCGGGTCGCCGCCAAAGGGCGAGGGCGGATTCAGCAGACTGTGGCCGATGCTGGGCAGTACGAGTTTGGTCAAATTGCGCGCCTGTGTCAGCAGCGGCGGCACAGGGATTTCCCCCACGAATGGGGTTGTGATCGTTTTGGTCTTTGTCTCGGGTTTGTCTTGTGCGGGTTGTTGTGCTTGCGTAACGCGTGGGGCGCAGATGAGCACACTACCGAGCACAAAAAGACAAAGGGGCATCTGAAATTGTCGCATACGTCCGAATTTCTCCTTGTGGGCGATCAAATGAGCAGATCGTTTTGATCTTTAAGACGGTGCTCGTTTGATCTTTGGTACCGCTCGAAAGTTGCGAGGATCGCTTTGAAAGTGTGCGGGCATTCTAGCCGGGGCCAGGCTGAATTGTCCACTCTTGGCGGGCCTTGGCGGGCCTTGGAAAAGTCGGTTGGAAAGCGCTGGCAGGGATAGCGAATTCAACTAGGCGAGGGTATACTGCGGCGGCATTTAGCGCAGATCGGTTTCAATCTTCTTGAATTACCAAGCCCAAACAACGTGGCTCTTCGATTAACCCCCGGTGACGGACTTCAGTTGAGGGCGCATTTCTTTTTATGAAAATTGCCATTTTGGGGACGCGCGGCATTCCCGCGAACTACGGCGGGTTTGAGACCTTTGCCGAACAATTGGGAACGCGCCTGGCGGCGCGCGACCACGAAGTCACGGTCTATTGCCGCAAACACTATTCAACTAGCCGCGCCACCACGCATTACAACGGCGTCAAGCTGGTAGTCCTGCCCACCATTCGTCATAAGTATTTCGATACGGTTATCCACACCTTTCTTTCCGTCTTGCACGCCGCCTTTCGCAAATACGATGTGATATTGATCTGCAATGCGGCGAACAGCGTTTTTTCGATTGTCCCGCGACTGCTGGGCACGCCGACGCTGGTGAATGTGGACGGGCTGGAACGCAAGCGCAAAAAGTGGAATTGGATCGGGCGCAGCTATTATCTGATTTCGGAATGGCTCTCGACGTTTTTGCCGACCGCGATTGTGACCGACGCGCAGGTGATTCAGGACTATTACGCGACGCGTTATGGCAAAGAGTCGGCCATGATCGCCTATGGCGCCGAAGTCGCGCGTCGGGCGATGCCTGACTTGCTGTCACAGTATGGCTTGGAGCCGAATCGCTACGTGCTTTACGTCAGCCGGTTGGAGCCGGAGAACAATGCGCATCTCGTGATCGAGGCTTATCAGAAACTCGAGACGGATTGGCCCCTGGTCATCGTGGGCGGTGCGCCGTACGCGCACGAATACATCGCGCAACTCAAGCGCACGCGCGATCCGCGCGTGAAATTTTTAGGCTTCGTGTTTGGCGAAGATTACCGCGCGCTGCAGCAGAATGCTTATTGTTACGTACACGCCACCGAAGTGGGCGGCACGCATCCGGCGCTGATCGAAGCGATGGGGGCAGGGAATTGCGCCTTGACGTTGAACACGCCGGAAAATGTCGAAGTGCTCGGCGCGGCAGGCATTCTATATGATTCGGTGGACGATTTGACGCGGCAATTGCAGGGCGTGCTTGCTGACCCCGGACGCATTGCCGAATATCGCCGCCGCGCCATGGCGCGTGTGCTGGAGCTTTATAACTGGGAACAGATCACTGACGAATACGAAACCCTGTTGTCGAAACTGGCCGGGATCGAAGTCGCGGCTGAAGCGGTTGTACCGGCCGCCCCAGCCCGCAACGAATTCACCTATCCGCTCGGGGCCTTTGCCGAAGAGCAGCCCGTCGAGACCCGCCGCACGGCCACCACGTTACATTGAGGTTGCATTGAGGTTGCATTGACCCGCCAATGAGTTATCAATCAAGCGCCAAAGTTCCGCTCTGGACGCCCGCGCTGGCCCTGTTCAGCGAGCATCGCGGTTTGATTAGCTCGCTGGTCAAACGCGATTTGACCAATCGCTATAAAGGCTCGGTGATGGGTTTGGCGTGGACGGTCATCACGCCGGCCATTCAAATCCTGATCTTCACGCTGATCTTCGCCGGGATTTTCAATGCGCGGTTTGGCAATGAGACCAGCCAGTTCGGCTATGCGATTTACATGTTTTGCGGAATGCTGCCGTGGATCGCGTTTAGCGAGGGCGTGCAGCGTTCGGCAACTGCCTTGACGGAAAACGTCAATCTGGTCAAACGCGTGGTCTTTCCCATCGAGGCCTTGCCGGTCAATCTGGCGCTTTCAGCCCTTGCGCAACAGTTATTCGGCACGCTGGTGTTGATCGTGGTGGCGGTGATGTTTGAACATACCTTGTCGCCCAAGATGCTTTTGTTTCCTTTGTTGCTGGTGCCGCAGTTGCTGGTAACTGTGGGGCTGGGTTGGCTGGCCGCCAGCTTTGGCGTGTTTATCCGCGACACCGCGCAATTCACGCAATTGGCGCTGATGACGTGGATGTATCTGACGCCCATCATCTATCCCGAAAACATGATTCCGCCCAAGTACCGCTGGCTGGTGGATTTGAATCCGCTGGCCCCGTTAGTGCGCAGCTATCGGCGAATTTTGTTGGAAGGGGCAATGCCGGATTGGCGTGGGCTGGTCTTTACGACCGTGTTCGCTTTGATCTGTTTCGGCGTGGGCTATTGGTGGTTTGAACGGACGAAGAAAGCCTTTGCCGATGTGTTGTGAGCTAGTGCGTTGTGAGCCAGTGTGTTGTGAGTTGATTCAGTCTTCTCTGCCGGCCATTTCGCGCACGGTGACGCGCTTGGCGGTTTTGAGCACGATGGTGCGGCGCGTCGGCACCAGGGCTTGTAAGTTGTGCGGGTCTTGTTGCTCGGCCATGTTCTGCTCGGCGTAATTGCGCAACGATTCCAAAAAGCGATTGAACTCGCGCTGCATCTGATCCATTTTCTCGCGCATGTTCAGGATGATCTCGACCCCGGCCAGATTGACACCCAGATCGCGTGTCAGCTTCAAAATCACTTCCAGACGTTCGATGTCTTCATCGGCATAAAGGCGGACGTTGCCGTCCGAGCGCGAGGGTTTGAGCAAGCCTTCGCGTTCATAAAGCCGCAGCGTTTGCTGGTGCACGCCATAATGATCGGCGATGGCGCTGATCGTGTAGCCCTTGGCTCGTTTCTTCATACGGAAAATCAAAAGGCAAAAAGCAAAAATCAAAAGGCAAAAGTGCGGAACGTATCTTTCTTTCTTCCTCTTCCCATTTTGATTTTTGCCTTTTGCCTTTTGCCTTTTGATTTTTAGTCCAGCCCTAAAGCCACGCGCGGGTTTTCGGGATTGCGTTTGGCAAACTCGCGCAGCAGGTGCTTTGAATCCTCGTCAATCAACTTCGGCAGGACGATTTTCACTTCCACGTACTGATCGCCGTGCGTCGCGCCGCGCAAACTCGGCGCGCCTTTTTCGCGCAACCGGAACACCTGGCCGGATTGCGTGCCGGGCGGGATGCGCAGTTGGGCTTTGCCGCTGACGGTCGGGACTTCGATCTTGGCCCCGAGCGCTGCTTCGGGCAGCGTGACGGGGATGGTGCAATGTATGTTGTCGCCCTTGCGCGTGAAGATGGGATGCGGCGCTACGTTGGTGACGATGAACAGGTCGCCCGGCGGCAAGCCGCGCAAACCCGCTTCGCCCTTGCCCGCCACGCGCACGCGCGAACCGGTGTCTACGCCCGCCGGGATGCGCACTTTGACCGTTTCAGTCTTTGGCACCGAGCCACGGCCTGAGCAGACGGGGCAGGGTTGGCGGCGTTTGCCCGTGC
Source organism: Acidobacteriota bacterium (assembly GCA_031418175.1). Taxonomy (GTDB): domain Bacteria; phylum Acidobacteriota; class Blastocatellia; order RBC074; family RBC074; genus JACPYM01. Next base: position 10,902 of record JANOWX010000020.1, read on the forward strand.
CGTTGCAATCACCGCAGGTTTGATCGAAGCGCAGGAAACCGCCGCCGCCCGAAACCTTGCCGCCGCCCTGGCAGGTCACGCAAATGATCTGGCCGGAGTTGGCTTCGCCCGTGCCGCTGCAACGCACGCAGGGATCGGTGCGGCGCACGCTCAGGCTGGTGGTTAATCCGTTGATGGCGTCTTCGAAGCTGAGGGCCAGCGGAGCTTCGATGTCAGTGCCGCGCTTGGCCTGCGCGCGCGTTTGCGTACCGGTGCGGCCGCTGCCGCCAAACAGGTCGCTGAAAATATCCTTGAAACTGGGGCCCGCGCCCGCACCTTGTCCGGTTGCGCCCGCGCCTGCCGCGCCCGGAGCGCCCGAAAAGACGCTCCAATCGAAATCGAAGCCTGGTCCGCCCGCGCCGCGCGCCGACGCTTCGCGGATGTTGTCGCTGTATGACCCGAACTTGTCATAGACCTCGCGCTTCTTCGGATCGGAGAGGACTTCATAGGCTTCCGAGAGCCCTTTGAACTTATCCTCCGCCGACTTGTCGCCGGGGTTTACGTCGGGGTGGTATTTGCGCGCGAGCCTGCGGTACGCCTTGCGAATATCGTCCTGCGTGGCGGCGCGTTTGACCCCTAATGTTTTGTAGAAGTCTTCCTTTGGTTGAGCCATACAAACAGAAATGCCAACGCCGTGATGGTTTCAGGTCAAGCCGCTTGTGCCACTTGGGCCACTGGGAGAAGTTGCGCGCCGAGATATTGATCGAGCGCCAGCATCATTGCGCCCAATTCTTCGCGGCTCAAATCCAGCCCTTCCAGCGAGCCGCGCGCGGTGATGACGGCGCGCAAGGCCAGCGGCAACAGCCGTGCATCGAAAGCCGCTTCGTCAAGCGCCCAACGCAACAGCTTCACTGCCCGGCCCGGGTTCGCGTTCAATTGCGCCAACCGTGCGGGATTGCCCGGCAAACGTTCCAGGGCGTAGCCACGAAATCGCCGTTCGCGTTCACGGTCGCGTTGCGAAAAGTCATATTCCGGCGCGATGTCGTCGTTCAGGTCGTAATTGTCGTCTTCCAGAATGACTACTTCATGCTTCATATTCGCGTTGCTCCCGGCGTGTCGCCTCACGCGCGCTGATGAGATGGATCGTGTCTGGGGCAGGCTCAGTATAAACCACAGTTAGCAAACGGTTATGGTCGGATTGGCCCGTACAGAGGAACCGCCGCTCGCCGAAAGAGTGAGAGTCATCCGGCCGATGCCTGACAAACTCATCATCGAAGACCGTTTGCGCCTCCTCGAAGGATACGCCGTGATCTTTTATGTTCCTGGCGGCTTTGGGTGCATGCCACGTGAAAATCATCGCCCCGCCTTTTGCTTCACCGCGGCAGAGGGTTCAATCCGTCTCAACCTTGATCTGTTTAACCGCGCCCGTGCCAGTCTTTTTCGGCAAGACCAGCTTCAGCACGCCGCGTTCGACTTCCGCCGTGATGCCGTCCACCTCGATCTGTTCCGACAGGTTGAAGCTGCGCTCGAATTTGCCATAGGCGCTTTCCAAGCGGTGGAAATGCTCGCCCTTGTCTTCGTGTTCCCAGCGCCGTTCGCCGCGCAGGATCAACATCCCATCCACCACTTTGACATCCACCTCAGAGCTTTTCACGCCCGGCACTTCGGCCGTCAGCACAAAGCTCTCAGCGGTTTCAAATATGTCCACCGCCGGCGCCCAGGTGCCGCTGGCCTGTTCCGCCGTGAACAGATTTGGCCCTTGCGCCAGTTGCTTTAACTGCTGCTCGATCGCTGCCAGGTCGCTTAAGAGACGATGTTGCCGCATAGTGTCAGTAGCCGGTAAGCAGCGGCAGTAAGCAGTCGGCAATTGAGAACAACTGCCGACTGCTTACTGCCAACTGCTTACTTGTTCTCATCCACGTCAATGTATTCGGCGTCAATGACGTCATCCGAGCCTTTGGCCGCGCCGCCTGCCGCGCCATCTGCGCCTGCCGCCGCGCCTGCCGCCGCGTCTGCGCCCTGAACTGGTTGCTGCTGATAGAGCGCCTCGGCGATCTTGTGTGTGGCGCGCGTCAGCTTATCCAAGTGGACGCTGATTTGCGCCGGATCATTCGCTTCGACCGCAGCCTTGGCCTCGGCGATGGCGGCCTCGACCTCTGACAGCGTGCCGACCGGAACCTTTTCGCGGTTCTCAGCAATCGTCTTTTCACTCGAATAGATGAGCGAATCGAGGCGGTTCTTGGTCTCGATGACCTCGCGGGTGCGCTTGTCGTCTTCGGCGTGCGAGTCGGCGTCGCGCTGCATCTTGTCAATCTCTTCTTTCGAAAGACCCGACGAAGCGGTGATCGTGATCTTCTGCTCGCGGCCCGTGCCCAGGTCGCGCGCCGAGACATTGGCGATGCCGTTGGCGTCAATGTCGAAAGTGACTTCGACTTGCGGGACGCCGCGCGGCGCGGGGGGCAAGCCGACCAGATGGAACTTGCCCAGCGTGCGGTTGTCGCCCGCCAGCGAGCGTTCGCCCTGCAACACGTGGACTTCGACCGAAGTCTGGTTGTCGGTCGCGGTCGAGAAGATTTCCGACTTGCGTGTCGGGATCGTCGTGTTGCGTTCGATCAGTTTGGTAAAAACGCCGCCCAGCGTTTCGATGCCCAGGCTCAACGGAGTCACGTCCAGCAGCAGCAGGTCTTTCACATCGCCCGATAGCACGCCGGCCTGTATGCCCGCGCCGATGGCGACGACTTCGTCGGGGTTGACGCTCTTGTTGGGTTCCTTGCCGAAGAACTCCTTGACCATCTGCTGAATCTTCGGAATGCGCGTCGAACCGCCGACCAGCACGACTTCGTCAATCTGGTTGGCGGTCAGGCCGGAGTCTTTCAGCGCACTGCGGCAGGGTTCTAGCGTGCGTTGCAGAATGTCGTCAATCAGGCCCTCGAATTTGGCGCGCGTCAGCTTCATCTGCAAATGCTTCGGCCCCGAAGCGTCCGCCGTGATGAAGGGCAGGTTGACCTCGGTTTCCATCGCCGACGACAACTCGATCTTGGCCTTCTCGGCGGCTTCCTTCAGCCGTTGCAGCGCCATCTTGTCTTTCGAGAGGTCAATGCCCTGATCCTTCTTGAACTCTTCGTTGATCCAATGAATCAGGCGTTCATCCACGTCGTCGCCGCCCAGATGGGTGTCGCCGTTGGTGGATTTCACTTCGACCACGCCCTCGCCGACTTCCAGAATCGAAATGTCGAAGGTGCCGCCGCCGAAGTCGAACACGGCGATGGTCTCTTCTTTTTTCTTGTCCAACCCATAAGCCAACGCGGCGGCGGTCGGTTCATTGACGATGCGCAGAACTTCTAGGCCCGCGATCTTGCCCGCGTCCTTGGTGGCCTGGCGCTGGGCGTCGTTGAAATAAGCCGGCACGGTGATGACGGCTTGCGTCACTTTCTGGCCCAGGTAGTCTTCGGCGGACTGCTTCAATTTTTGCAGCACCATGGCCGAGATTTCCGGCGGCGACCATTCCTTGTCGCCCGCCTTGATGCGCACGTCGTTGCCCGTCTGGGTGACGATATAGGGCACCTGCTTCAACTCGCTGGAGACTTCGTTATAGCGCCGTCCCATGAAGCGTTTGATCGAATAGACCGTATTTTCAGGATTGGTGACGGCTTGGCGTTTTGCCACTTGGCCGACCAGGCGGTTGCCGTCCTTGGTAAAACCGACCACTGACGGGGTCGTGCGGCCACCCTCAGAATTGGTGATCACAACCGGCTCGCTGCCTTCCATAATCGCCACGACTGAATTGGTGGTGCCTAAATCAATACCGATAACTTTACTCATTCTGCCTCCATCAACTTACAAACTGGTGGCCGCAAACTTATGGCAAAACGAAAGCCGGTTTCTACCAAGCCGTTTGCCGCAAAATTTGCCGACGCTGCATGACGAAGTATTAGGTTTCGTATGCGGCGCGCAATATACGACTTGAGTCCATTGCTGTCAACTTTTTTGAGCAGCCTGACTGAGCGATAGTCGTTGAATGGCAGCTATTGACGTTCAAGCGTAGGTGGTGGAAGCATAAACAAGGTGGGGCGGATTTGGTCTGGGCTGATTGGAGCCAAATCCGCCTTGAGGTTTAGCTGACCGCGAACGCTATTTGATGTACGCGCGCAACGTGTTACTCGTTTTGCCATCCACCATCAGCACGACGCTCACTTCGCCACGTCCGGCCAATGTGGCAGGCAGCCGCACATTGCACTGATCCAGTCCCGCTAAATCGCCTTGCGCGCCAGCATAAGTCACTTCGGCTTGCGCGCCGCCGATTTGCGCAATGACGTTGGCAAGCGTGCTGCGTTGGCGAAAGCCGGTGCCGAACAGGAGCAGAAAGACCTGTTCCGCCGGATTGCCCACATCAATCGGTACGGCGACCGGACGGTTCAAGGCAGCGTCAAAGCGTATTGCCGGTTCATAGACCTGTTCGCCATTGCCCTTGACGCGCAAGACGACTGCCGCCGCCAAACCCGCGCCCAAAGCGTCGGCGGAAAACAGACCGGGACTGACGGTGACTATTTCCAGTGCGCCCGTCGAATGGATGTCGCCATTGTTGACCGCGTAAAGGGTGGCGGGGCCGAGCGGCAGGTTGGGGGGCAGCAGGAAATTGATTTGGTTAGGCGAGACGAAAAAGAGCGGAGCGAGATGTTCGTTGCCACGGCTGTCTTTGAGTGTGACGCTGGCGTCGGCCAAGGTCGCTGGCAAGGGCTGGCTCGTGGCGGACTGTGATGCGCCGGATAAATTCGTGCCGAAGAGCGCCGCCACGGACTCGGGGGCCAGTTGCGGAGTTGGAGAGTAGCTGGCAGCGGACGTGACAGCGACGCGGCCATTCCCTATCACCGGAGTGATTTCAGCCGCAACCCTAAGACCAAAACTCCCTGCTCTGAGATTTCGAGGATAAAACTCTCGTGTTGAAGATCTGCCAAATTCAGCTCTTGATATACAGCTCCCGCCCGGCAACCATTTGCTACTCGGTGATTCGGCTGCCAGGCGTAGCCGTGTACTTGTTAGCGGAACCGCAGCCGGTGCGGCGCGCTGTGTGTCAATGGCCTGGCGGAGTAGGCGGTTTTTCTTTGGTGGAGCCGCCACCAGGATTGCGCGGGCGGGCGTAGTAGCCTTGTTTCGTCAGAATGACCACGCCGCCTTCGCGTTTTTCGACTTCGGGCCTAACTCTGAGTTTGATCTTTCGAAACTTGCCATCCATTCGTGGGTTGGTAGATACATATCCGAAGCTATAGCGGTGGCGCAATAAACCTATCAGTTCAGCTAATTTTACATCTACTCTTTCAAGCGTATGAGCTTGCGAAACCCGATCTCTTTCAATAGAAATAACCAAACCGCCGGTGTGAAAGGCATGGGCGTCAACTGTTCCGCCAGCACGCTCGTATGTTCTAGTGCCAAACTCAAAAAGCTTGTCTACGGTTTTATCTATCATCCCGCGGTTGTAACCGTAAACATTTTTTATAACCAGGCCATACACCACCACGCCCGACTCATGAAGCTGATTTACTACCTCTTTTTGTGAGTAGAAATTATGCTCTCCCACCACCTCGTTATCTGTGATTGTAATAATGACTCGCCGGCCATCCGGATTCGCGGCTTGACGCAATTGTTCGGCAGCTTGATAAACACTATCGCCGATAAAAGTGCCATGACCTTGCGGATTTTTTATATGACTTTTCAAAACAGCCATCATTTCATTACCATTTGCCATTTTATCTGCAATGAGTTTTCTGTCTTTGGTGAAATCTTGAATAAGGGCAGCTTCGGAATCAAAAGCCATAAGCGCAACTTCATCGTCAGGTTTCAATCCTTGCAATGTTTGTAAGCCACCTTCTTTTATCTGCTCTTCGTGCGGAGCCACACTACCGCTTACATCAAGCAAAATGACTATGGACAGAGGCAGCTTATCCAGGCTGAAGTGGGAAACCTGCTGCTTTACACCATCTTCGTAAAGGATAAAGGCATCTTTGGTTAGACCGTCAATTACTTGCTGAGTTTTTTTGTTTAGCACATGGGCATCAAGCACAACCAAGTCTGTGGCGATCTTGATAGTTAAATCATTTTTTGAGGATGAGGATGGCTCAGTGGTGTCCCATATGAGAAGTTACTCTTTAGTTACCCTCAAGGCACGCCTTCCGCTACTGATTGAGTGAGTCCAAGTAACTTAGCGGCGGCAGACAAGGTACTAGCCAGGTTGCTCCCAAGCTGGTTAAGCGGGAC